>JAWOER010000165.1:0-12165 GCA_046482655.1 Candidatus Delongbacteria bacterium
ACTCAATCGGCCTATGTAACAGACAGTTATGCAGCCGGTACCGTTAGCTGTTACGATATTGTAGGCGGTCTTGCCGGTTATAATTATATGTCATTGGTAGAGAACAGCTATTCGACCGGAACGGTTACAACATCAATGAGCGGCGGCGGACTTATTGGCGGACAGGACGGAGGTTATGTTTACAACTCCTACTGGAATACTGAAACATCAGGTCAGTCAACATCTGCAGGCGGAACTGCAAGGTCAACCGCCGATATGACATATCCGCAGTCAGACAGCACTTATGTAGGCTGGGATTTCTCAACCCCTGACTGGGTGATAGCAAGCGGTGTTAACAGCGGATATCCTTATCTTGTCTGGCAGGCAATGGGAGGACTCTCAGCGCCCGGTAACATTACCACATCCGTTTCAGGTTCTGATCTTACAATTACATGGGATGCTGTTCCCGGTGCATCATCATATAATGTCTATTCAAGTGCCGACCCTTACGGAACATACTCACTTGACGGTACAGGTACTTTTAACGGTGAGGAATGGACAGCACCTTTGCCGGCATCAAAAATGTTCTATTATGTAACAGCTACAGATGCCAAGGATCTGATCAAGAAAAAATAATGATTTTAAACATCCCCTAAGCAGTAAAAATACGGGCGGTTAGAACAACCGCCCGTACTTTACTCTACCACCCTTTTTACATCCATGGAAGGCTTAGAAATTATTACAGCAGCGTCAGTCAGGTATTTCTCTGCAACAGTTTTAATGTCTTTTGGCGTGATCTTCTTTAGCTCATCCAGGGAATCTTTTAAAAAATTGTACCCGAGACCCGTTGATTCATATCTTGTAACGGTCCCCACGAGCTGATTATCTGTAAAATAACTGTCTAACATTTTGGAATATGATTCAACTGAGAGTAATATTTCTTCCTGTGTGATGTCACCCTCGATCAATCTTTCAACTTCATTCTTAAGCACATCTACAAGTCTTTCTGTGTTTGCCAGAGAAGTCTGAGAAGATATACGCCAGAATCCGTAATCTTCGGCGTATGCGTAATATGAATAGGTTGCATAAGAAAGGTCGTTCCGGACTCTCGTTGCATTGGCAAGTCTGCCCGAAAAACCGTTTGCCATTACCTGATTTAAAGCGATCATTGCATAAAAATCATCGTCGTTCTGGGTAGGTGCGGGAAAATTAAATACAACATTTACCTGTTCAAACTCATTTTCATTAACAAAAGTATCGTCTATACGCGGGACCTGCAAAGGTATTTTATTTCCTTTTATAGTTCCTGAGGGGATGTTTTTCTTTATTTCCCTTGAATATTTAACAGCCTTTTCTCTGTTAAGATCACCGAAAAGAGTAACGATGGCGGATTCTGATCTTATGTATTTTTTATATAATTTTTTCAGATCATTTTGTGAAATCTCCTGTATTATATCATTTCTTTCCTTTGAGGTCAGACCGGCCTTTTGACCTTCGTACAGTACCGAAGAACGGAATTCGTCATAATTGGACTGTGGATTGCTCAGACTTCTTTTGTATGCGGCATCTTTTCTCTCTTTTGCAAGTTCGATCTCCTTCATTTCAAAAACAGGTTCATTAAGTATTGAAAATATTCTTTTTGTAAGTTCGTTATAATCATCCTTCAGACATTTGAAACTTATATTCATTCCGTTGTTGTTTATATCTGATCTCAACATTATGGCATGATCCTCTATCCAGGAGGTCAGATCCAGAGAACTGTATCTATCTGTTCCTCCCGAAAACATCAGATCAACAAGGAACCCGAAGGAACCTGCATTTTCCGGCGTTTCATAATCTGAGGAAATAGGAAGAAATATTTGGCCTCGGATCACGGGAGCACTTGTATTATGCCGGTAGAGAAGTGTAAGTTCATCACTTATGTCAATTTTTTCCACATCAGTCTTAACGATCTCTTTATTATCTTCGACAACGATCTCTTTTTGTCCTTCGGGAACGCCATAAAAAATTACCCTGTCGTCTGCAACAAAATATTTTCTGAGAACATCATTAACATCTTCGGGAGTCAGTTTTTCGTACTGTGCCATTCTGATATCGTGTGAATCGGGAACGCCATAAAGCATCATATTCCATCCAATATTTTGAGCATCATTGTCCAGAGCCGGAGTTCTGAGTATCTTTTGGGCCTTTTCCCGATTGATCACTTCATCTATCTGTTTTTGAGATATGCCTTTTTTAGAAGTTTCAGCAATGATTTCGTCCAGCCTTTTCTGCACATTATGCAATTCTTTTGAAGATCTTGTTTCGTAAACAACCTGTATCATTGGTTCGGGAAATCCCGCTCCTTCATTAAAATATCCGTAGATCCAGTTTACGGCTTTTTCCTCTTCTACAAGAGTGTATTGGACAGGTGAATTCCTTTTGTCGAACAGAATATTTGCGACCATGGTGATCGCGGGAAAATCAGCTTGATCAGATTTGGGTATGAGTTTTGTGATTATTGCCCTGGGCTGTTGTATTGCAAATTCTTCAACATATTTTATATTGCCGGACCTTATCCTTTCCTGAGGAAGATAAACGGGTGTGAGTACGCCTGCCTCCCAGTCCTTGTAAGTTTCTTCTATTTTTTTCATTGTCTCTTTCGGGTTAAGATCACCGGTAGCTACAAGGATCATGTTATTCGGTACATATCTGCGGTTATAATAATCAATCATCTCATCCCGGGTTGTCTGCTTAAAAAGTTCTATATCCCCGATCACTTCGTTTCTTACATTTGAAGTAAGAAAGGTATTGTATCTCATTCTGTTGTAAAGTTTTGCGGAGGGCGAGGCCACCCTGTAAACAAATTCTTTTATTATGACATCTTTTTCTCTTTCGAGTTCTTTTTTGTCAAAGGAACAATTCATTATGTTGTCGGAAAGAAGGTACAGGCAGTCATCAAGATACTCTTTGTCGGCCTGCATATAGTAAACTGTTGCTCCGAAAGTGGTGTAAGCATTCGTTATTGCACCGATCTCTTTTCTTTTGTTCTGATGCCACTCTTCGCTGTGATTTTTTGTTGAACCCCCGGAAACTATATGCTCAAGGTAGTGAGACAGACCTTTGCCAATATATTCGTTTTCGTGAATAGAGCCTGTTTTGACGAACATGAAAAAGCCCACAGAGCTGTTGCTCGTATTCTTTTTTACAACTACTTCAAGTCCGTTCGGGAGTGTCTTATTTAGAATGTCCTGAGCCGTGAGCAGTGCAGTAAAGCACAAGATCGTAAAAATTATTTTTTTCACTTTTTCTCCTTTTATTTCAATTTGACTTTGCGTTTCGACAGGCTGTACGGAGTTTATCCCATAAATATATATACGATATACATTTTCCGCAAAAGAAAAACGATAGGATGTCATATTTGGAGTATGAATGTCTCATATTGTGACGCGAAAGGTATAAACGAAAATTTCAGTAATAATTTTTTGCTTGATATTAGTCGTATATTTATATATATTCTCAAACTTTTGATAAGTGTTGAACTGGTTCTAAAAAAAGGAGTCAATAATGAACCTGAAATATAAAATAGTATTTTTTCTTATCCTGATTTTTGCAGGTTCGATCTCTGCAAAGAATTATTATATTAAACAGATGATACTGGCGGATCAGACCGGAGACGGCAAACTGGATACATCGTATCAGGAAACATATGTTTCTGACAGCCTTTTTATTGTGAGTGATGAAATGAGCAGGTCATATATTGATGAAGATTCTTTCACTTTCTATAATATGTCCGACAGTTCCTATTTCAAAAGAAAATTCACAGAGCTTGATGAATTTATGTTATCTTCAGATTCTCAGATCAAAGATTTTGATCTTAAAAGCACAGAAGAGAAAACTACTGTAGGAATTTGGGACACAGAAAAGTACAAAGCAACCGCAAAGATCATGGGAATGGATATGTCTATGGATATGTATATTGCCAAAGAAACTGATTATCCGGCCGATCTTTTGACAAGGCATCAGAAGAAGATGAACAAAAATACAAAGAACATAATGAATATGATCAAAAAGATTTCTGCTACAGGCGGTATCGTTGTAAAAGAAACGGCTAAGATAGGAGGAACTACAGTATCAGAAAAAGCTGTAGTCAAAATAACTGAAATAGACAATCTGGATCAAAAGCAGATCCGCAGGCCCGAAGGGTTCAAAAAAATAGAGCAGTAAAAGAGGATTTATTATGTTTAAAGAAGTCGATCCGAAAGTCAGCTTCCCCAAAATCGAGGAAAAAATATTAAAGTACTGGGAAGATAATAATATATTCAGAAGATCACTTGAACAAAGAAAGGGAAAAGAGGAATATGTTTTTTATGACGGTCCGCCTTTCGCAACAGGTCTTCCTCACTACGGTCATCTCGTTGGCGGAACTTTAAAAGATGTGATACCGAGATACTGGACGATGAAGGGTAAATATGTTTCACGAAGGTTCGGATGGGACTGTCACGGTCTTCCGGTCGAAGTCGAGGTGGAAAAAGAACTGAAATTTGAATCTAAAAAAGATATCGAGGAATTCGGTATTGATAAATTTAACGAGTCATGCAGAAGTATTGTATCCAAATATGTTGACGAATGGGAAAAGATAATCGGACGCACGGGAAGATGGGTGGATTTTGTGAACGATTATAAGACTATGGACCTTAATTATATGGAGTCTGTGTGGTGGGTTTTCAAATCAATATGGGATAAGGGTCTCATAAAAAAGGGCTACAGGGTCAATCCCTATTGTCCCAGATGTGCCACTCCTCTTTCAAAGCACGAAATGAGTCTCGAATACAGGGATGTTCAGGATCCTTCAGTTACGGTCATGTTTAAGGTAAAAGGCGAGGATAATCTGTATCTTACTGCCTGGACCACCACTCCCTGGACCTTACCCTCCAATGCTGCGCTGGCGGTGAACAATAATGTCGATTATGCATATGTAAAAATACTACCCCAAAAAAAGATATTCCTGATGGCTGTTGAAAGAGTGCCGCACTACTTTAAGGACGATGAAATAGAAATAATAAGAACGGTAAAAGGATTCGAGCTGGTAGGAATGAAGTATGATCCCCTTTTCGATTATTACAAGGATAAAGACAACAATATCCATACAGTCATTGAGGCTGATTATGTTTCTACAGAAGACGGAACCGGAATAGTTCACCAGGCCCCCGCTTTCGGGCAGGAAGATTTTGAAGTCGGAAAGATCTTTAATATTCCTGTACTTAATCCGGTGGATGAGCTTGGAAAATTTAATTCAGAAGTAAAAGATTATGAGGGTCAGTACATTAAGGATGCAGATAAGCATATTATTAAAGATCTCAAATCTGCAAAAAAAATGATAAAACATGAAACAATTCAGCATAGTTATCCGCACTGCTGGAGATGCGATACTCCTCTTTTACAAAAAGCAAGCGAAAGCTGGTATGTGGATGTGGAACCCATAAAAAAAGATATGATAAATAACAATAAACAAATTAACTGGGTACCCGATAATATCAAGTTCGGAAGGTTCGGAAATTTACTGGAAAAAATGCCCGAATGGCATATTTCCAGGAACAGATACTGGGGAGCTCCGCTTCCTGTCTGGATCTGTGAAGAATGCGGATCTTCTGAATGCATAGGCTCAGTTAGCGAACTTGAAAAGAGAACGGGCATCGAAAACATAAAAGATATACACAAGCATTTTGTTGATAAAATGACGATTAAATGCTCTTGCGGCGCTGTTATGAAAAGAATTCCCGAAGTGCTGGACTGCTGGTTTGAATCAGCTTCCATGCCTTACGCTCAAAATCACTATCCTTTCGAGAATAAGGAAAGATTTGATCAGAATTTTCCCTGTGATTTTATCGCAGAAGGGATTGATCAGACAAGAGGATGGTTCAACAGATTACTGGTGATTTCAACAGCTCTTTTTAATAAACCGGCATATATGAATGTTATTGTTAACGGTACCGTACTCGCCGAGGACGGAACGAAAATGAGCAAATCAAAGAAGAATTTTCCTCCGGTTACAGATATTCTGGATAAATACGGGGCCGATGCCATGAGAATGTATCTTATTAATTCTCCGGCCGTAAGGGCGGAGAATTTAAGATTTTCCGAAGCTGATATTCTGGATGTAATAAAAAAAGTCATGCTCCCTTTATGGAACAGCTACAGTTTTCTTGTAACTTATGCAAATATAGATAACTGGCATCCTTCCAAGGAATATTTTTTACCCCGGGAACTGACAAATGATCTTGACAAATGGATAATGTCATATCTGCAAAGTCTGACAAAAGAAGTGAACAAACAGATGTCTGATTATAAACTCTATAATGTTCTTCCTGCAATAGTAACATTTATAGATAATTTAACGAACTGGTATATCAGAAGATCAAGAAGGAGATTCTGGAAGAGCCAGAACGATCAGGATAAGATCCAAGCGTACGAGACACTTTATGAAGTGCTCTCAAGCCTCACCAGAATGATCGCACCCGTAATGCCTTTTGTGTCCGAAGAATTGTATCAGAACCTTGAACTAAGCGTATTTCCTGATGCCGCTCCTTCGGTACATCTGAGAGATTATCCCGAAGTGGACGAAAGATTTATTGATGCAGAGCTGGAAGAAAAAATGAGTTTTGTTGAGACAGCAGTTAAGCTGGGCAGGATATTGAGAAACGAGAAAAATATAAAGATCAGACAGCCTCTGTCTAAATTCACGGTCGTGGCCAACAGCGAGGTCACACAAAAAGCGGTCAGTGAATACAGCGATCTGATAAAGGATGAGCTTAATGTTAAAGAAGTGATCTTTATTGAGAATGAGGAGGAACTGGCAAATATAACCGCAAAGCCGAACTTTAGGGTACTGGGTAAAAAATACGGACCTAAGGTAAAAAGTATAGCAGCTGCTGTTGCACAAATGAGTCTTTCAGAGATCAGATCTGTAGAAAATGGTCAAATTATAGAGATCGAGGGTGAAAACATCGGTATCGAGGACATATTTATCAAACATGAATCCAAGGAAGGTATATTCTCTGCTTCAGAAAATAATATCACAGTTTCTCTCGATGTAAAAATCACACCGGAGCTTTTAGCTGAATGTCATGCAAGAGAATTTGTGAACAGAGTTCAGAATTTAAGAAAAGAGAGCGGTTACGATATATCGGACAGAATAAGAATATTTTATTATTCTGACGATGAGCTGTCGGGAGCCGTTTCTGATCTTTCTTCTTATATTTCTTCCGAAACACTGGCCGTTGACATAATCAGGGATGAAAAAATGTCAGAAAAAGGTGTTCAGGTAGAAATAAACGGTAAAAAATGCAGTATAGTTACAAAAAAGGTAATTTAATTTAACATATTCATATTGGGAGTGTGACAATGGCTGAAAAAAAGAAATATACTAAAAGAGAGCTCGAATCTTTTAAAAAGATCATAATAGACCAGATACAGGAGACAAAAGAGATAATTGAGCACAACCTGGCGAATAATTCAGAATCTATTGTAAACCAGACGGGTGAGACTCATACAGAGGAAATGGGCACTGAGCATCAGGCCAGAGAGCTTGATTTTTTTATGGCTCAGAGAGAGGGTAAGTTTATAACCAATCTGGAAAACGCCCTGATCAGGATTGATAAGGGGAGTTACGGTATATGTCGTTCCTGCGGTTGTCTTATCGATAAAAAAAGACTCAGGATAGTTCCTCATGCAACCCTGTGCTACAAATGTAAAAGCAGCAAGGACAGAAAAGATTAAGATCTGGAATTTAAAGGGGAATAAGGGTCTTTTTTTTTCAAAGATCAATTACTTTTTTGTTGCCGGTTTCATTATTTTTGCGGATCGGATATCAAAAAGGTTCTTTGAAAACTATTTGCTGGGGATAAAAGGTCATTCTGTAGAAGCAATCGGAAGTGAATTTGCCAGATTTACACTGGCCTACAACACAGGAATAGCTTTCAGCATCCCGCTGGGAGGCAGATATGTTCTTTCCGCTGTTTCGCTCATCGCAAGTGCAGCAATTGTATATCTGATAATCAGAACTGACGGTTCTAAAAAATGTGAACTTTGGGGCTACAGTCTCATTTTGGGGGGCGCCGTAGGTAATATGACAGACAGGATCGTTTATGGTCGGGTGATCGATTTTATTGACTGCGATTTTTTTGATTTAATTATAGAAAGATGGCCGATCTTTAACCTTGCCGATTCTTTTATTACAATAGGAATGATCTTTTTATTCGTTCATTTTATTTTCCTCGATAAGCGTCCAAACAAAAAATCCTTGTAGAAAATGTTGTTTTTTCTTGACTATAATGCTCTCAAATCATATATTATCCAGCTTTTGAAAAGAATCGCTAAAAACAGGAAATAGTACTATGATCAGCTTAGAGTTCCCCGACGGGAGCGTAAAAGAATATACCGAGGATGTGACAGCGATAGAAGTTGCCAAGTCGATTGCTCCGGGTCTCGCCAAAAGATCTTTATGTGCCGAGATAGACGGAAAAATATTCGATTTGAGCACCAAGATCAACAGCAGCTCAAAGATCCGTTTTATTGATTTTTCCGAAGATAAAGGGAAGGAGGTTTATTGGCATTCATCTTCACATATCCTTGCAGAAGCGGTTATAAGGCTCTTTCCGGATGTCAAGGTTGCCATCGGTCCCGCAATAGAGCAGGGATTTTATTATGATTTTGAATCAGAACCTTTTACAGATGACGATATTGCTAAAATAGAAAAGGAAGTAAAAAAGATAATAAAAGAAGCTCAAAAGTTCGAAAGAAAAGAGATTTCAAGGCAAGAAGCGCTCGAAATGTTCAGATCAAAAGGTGAAATCTATAAAGTCGAACTGATCGAAGCTTTACCGGAAGGCGAAAATATTTCGATCTACACTAACGGCGAATTCACAGACCTTTGCCGCGGACCTCATCTGATGAGCACATCTTCGGTAAAAAAATTCAAGATACTCTCTACTTCAGGTGCTTACTGGAGAGGTGATTCGAACAACAAGATGCTACAGAGAATTTATGGCATAAGTTTTCCCGACGCTGAAAGTCTAGAAAGATTTTTAAAGATCAGAAGTGAAGCTAAAAAAAGGGATCACAGAAAACTTGGAAAAGAACTTGACCTTTTTGCGTTCTTTCAGGAAGCTCCGGGTTCCCCTTTCTATAAAAACAACGGTCTCATAGTATTTGAAAAGCTGATCGAATACTGGAGAGAGGAGCATATTAAGGACGGATACAATGAGATAAAAACTCCGCTTGTACTCAAACGCTCTCTTTGGGAAAGATCGGGTCACTGGGAAAACTATCGCGAGAATATGTTTACCAGCGAAATAGAAGGTGATCAGTTCGTGATAAAGCCTATGAACTGCCCCGGGGGTATGCTTTTGTACAATTCAGACCTTCATTCCTACAAAGACCTTCCTGTAAAAATGTCTGAGATCGGTCTTGACCACCGCAACGAATACAGCGGCGCACTTTCCGGACTTTTCCGTGTCAGAGCTTTCCATATGGACGATGCCCACATATTTATGATGCCGTCACAGATAAGAGATGAGATCATTGGAGTCATAAAGCTATTTGCAAGAGTGTATAAAACTTTTGGACTTGACTACCATTTGGAACTTTCAACCAGACCCGAAAGATCCATTGGCAATGATGAGGCCTGGGAAGTCGCTACAAAAGGTCTCAAGGAGGCTCTCGAAGCCTACGGCGAAGGATATAAGGTGAACGAAGGGGACGGAGCGTTTTACGGTCCGAAGATCGATTTTAAGATACATGATGCCCTGGCAAGAGAATGGCAGTGCGGAACAATTCAGCTCGATATGAATCTGCCCGAGAGATTTGATATAACATATATTGATGAAAATTCAAACAAGAAAAGGGCGGTCATGATCCACAGAGCCCTTTATGGTTCAATAGAAAGATTCATGGGGATAATTATTGAGCATTTCGGGGGATTCTTTCCTTTGTGGCTGGCACCTGTTCAAGTAGCCTTAATACCTGTTAGCGACAAATTCAGTGATTTTGCCGAAACAGTAACAGAAAAACTCATTAAAAAAGGATTTAGGATATATTACGATAACAGGAGCGAAAAGGTCGGCTACAAAATAAGAGAGGCGGATTCGGTCAAAAAAATCCCTTATATGCTTGTTATCGGAGAGAAAGAGAGAGATACGGGCAAGTTCAGTGTCAGAAGACACAGATCTGGAGATATCGGCGAATTCAGCCTGGATGAAATAATAAGTAAACTCGGAGAAGAGATCGACAACAGAATCCTTCCCGAAGGATATCAACTTGAAATATAAATTAACAGTGAGGTGATCTATTAAAAAATCCTTTTCCAAAAAGAAAACTATACCTGATCTTCCAACTAATGATATGATCAGACATCAAGAGGTCAGACTCATAGGAAAAGACGGTGAACAGATCGGAATAGTGAGTTCTGATGAAGCAAGAAAAATTGCTTTGCAGCAGAATTTGGATCTTGTCGAAATAGCACCCAAGGCCAAGCCCCCTGTATGCAAGATCATAGATTACGGTAAATTCAGATATGAGCAGCAAAAAAAAGAAAAAGAATTAAAGAAAAAACAACATACTGTCTCATTAAAAACTATAAGGATAATGTCGGTTAATATTGATGATCATGATATTGAAATAAAATCAAATAAGGCCAGAGAATTCCTTGAAGAAGGGAATAAAGTAAAAGTATTCCTTCAGTTTAGAGGAAGAGAGATAGTTCATAAAGAGATGGGCATAAAACTGCTTAAAACATTTTACAGCTTTTTGGAAGACATAGCCAAGATCGATAAAAATATCGAGCAGGAAGGATTTAGAAGGATATCGATGATCTTAACTAAGAAATAAATATAAAACGACCAAGAGGAGAAACGCAAAATGCCAAAGATTAAATCGCATAGAGCGGCCAAAAAAAGAATGAGGCTGACGGCAAAGGGCAAGATCAAGAAAGGCTCGGCTTTTACAAGCCACCTGCTTTCCAACAGATCACCAAAAAGAAAAAGAAAACTGAGAAAAGGCGGTATTCTGTCGAAAACTGATACCAAAAATATAAAAAAACTGCTTGCCGGAGTATAGCCGGTCAGGAAAATCAAAAAAGGAGTCATAAATGCCAAGAGCTAACACAAGAGTAGCCTCCCGTAACCGGAGAAAGAAGGTCTTAAAGGCCGCCAAAGGTTATTGGGGAAGAAGAAGTAAGCTCATCGAGAGTGCTCTCGATGCGACTAAAAAGGCGGGTCAATACGCTTACAGAGACAGAAAAGTTAAAAAAAGAAAGTTTAGAGAACTTTGGATAATAAGGATAAACGCTGCAGCAAGACTGCACGGAATGTCCTATTCTGAGTTCATGCATAAACTTTCGGTCAAAAATATTTCACTGGACAGGAAAGTGCTGGCCGGAATGGCCGTTGAAGATCCTGCGGGTTTTAAGAAACTCGTTGAAAGCGTAAAGTAGTATCAGGGCGGTTTTTTAACCGCCTTTTTTATTGTAAATCTTCTTGACAAATCAGTTTCTTATAGATATCATACAATTATATTAATAAAATAAACAGGTAGAGAGGCCTATTATGAAGTTCTATGTAAAAATTTGTTTTGCAGGACTTCTTTTTACTGCTGTTTTTATGCCCGTTTTTTCCGGTGAGAAGGCGACAATTCACTACAAGGACGGTTCGACTCTTGAGTGTATCGTAGATAATTATGAGATCGGAAAATACGCAGAAGTGATCGATGACGAAGGCAGTAAAAGGATTATCAGCTGGCATAATATTAGTGAAATAATTTTTGCCAAAGCAGAAGATACAAGACCGAAAAACGCAGCTGAAAGGTGGGCGGAAAGAAATAATCAGGAAGCACAGCCTTCCAAGGTAAGCTCCGAAGAAATACCTGATGTTGATTATGACAGAAAAACCGGTAAAGTAAGCGTTGAATATTACAAAACTCTAGAGTCGGATTCTAAAAGAAGAAGCTGGATCGAGAACGGCGGAGTATTAAAAGGTAGCGGTTTCACTGCAAACTATACTTATACGAGCATGAAAATGGAAAGCATTGACAGTGATTTCACTATGAACGGCTTTGGTTTTACATATTCAGGTACCATGAAGTTTATTCAGCCACCGAATTATGACGATGGAAAAAATACATGGGGAGCTTTCTCTATAGGATTCATGGGCT
>JAWOER010000194.1:0-3706 GCA_046482655.1 Candidatus Delongbacteria bacterium
GTATCGGACTCCGTGCAAAGATAAAAGCATATCATTTGCAGGATAACGGACTTGACACGGTGGAAGCGAATGAAAAACTGGGTTATGGGGCAGATCTGAGGGATTACGGGATCGGTGCACAGATACTCGTTGATCTCGGGGTCAGAAATATAAGGCTTATGACGAACAATCCCAAAAAGATCGTCGGTCTGAACGGCTACGGTCTTTCCAATGTAGAAAGAGTGCCGATCGAGATATCCTGCAAGCCCGAAAACGAAAGATATCTGAGAACAAAGCGTGATAAAATGGGGCATTTGATATTAAATAATAAATAAAAAACATGAAGAGTTTTATAAATTGAAAGATGACCAGACATTCTGCGAGTTCTGCGGACCAAAATATGAGGGGAAGTTTTACGGGAAGGGCAAAGAATATACCGTTCTCAGGTGTCCGCGGTGCAAACTTCTGTGGTCACAGCCGCTCACCGATGAAAATTACCGGCGTATGAATAATACAGGGTATTTCGGAGAAGAAATTTATATAAGTAAGGAAAAAGCCCAGAAAGAGAGATTCAGAATACAGATAAACAAGACTCTGGATATATACAAAAGATATGTCAATAACGATAATATAAAGATACTGGATGTGGGATCGGGACTGGGTTTTTTTCTAAATGTATGCAGCGATCTGGGAATTTATTCGGAAGGATGTGATATTAATAAAAAAGCGGTTGACCATGCGAACAGGATGAACAATAAAACAAGGCTGGGAACTGTTGACGGCCACTACAATGATAATTCATTCGATATGATCTTTGCTCTCAATCTGATAGAGCACATACCTCATCCGAAAAAATTTGTTCAGGAATGCAAAAGGATACTCAAACCGCACGGCCTCCTTATAATAGAAACTCCGATTCAGGAAAGCCTGTTCCACATATTTGCCAGAATTGGAGATTTTCTTACGGGGTTCAGGATGAACAATTATGGGATAAATACGAACGGCCACATATATAAATTCTGTAACCGTACATTTGAAGAATTCTCAAGTTTGGGCTTTAGACCCGTGCATAAAGAAAAAATAGGTTCTCCTCTAAAAGAGATATACGGCAAAATATCCTATATGTCGAAAAGAAACAGGGTTACTTTAAAACTTTTCCTGCCGGTTTTATGGACACTTGCCAAAATTACAGGTATGGAAAACAGAATATTCATTGTATTTAGATCGACTAATAATGCAGAAAAAAAATAAGCCCTTTGCAAAGGGCTTATTTTCAAATGGCGGTACACGGATTTGAACCGCGGACACGTGGATTATGATTCCACTGCTCTAACCAACTGAGCTATACCGCCAAAACAGAGCTCAAATATAACCAAGAGCATATTAGAATGCAAGTAAAAATTTTTGTTTAATAATTATGATGTTTTTGACATTTACTGTTTTTATGGTTATTATTGTCGCGTTTATTTAAAGTAAGGAAAAAACAGGTCCGTCCATGATCAACATAAACAGTATATCTCTTAAATTCGAGAACAAGACGATCTTTGATCAGGTTGATCTTTTTATAAAAGATACCGAAAGGATCGGGATCGTGGGGGATAACGGTACGGGAAAAACGACTTTTCTCAAAAGTATCCTGGGATCTGTTTATCTTGACAAAGGAAGTATCGAGATAAAAAAGGGTAAGGACATTGCCTATCTTTCACAAAGGTCAACTGAACTTCCGGATATAAGCGTTCTGAAATTTATGAGAAAAAGTTCCGGCATAGATACAGTAGAATCAGAAATGAAACTTCTTGAAAAAAAAATGTCGTTAAGCTCAGAAAAAGGCCGCGAATATAAATATTTACTTAACAGGTATGAAAGAATAACCAATGAATTCGAGATAAAAGGGGGGTATTCTTTTGACGCCGCATCCAAAAGGATACTTTCCGGTCTCGGTTTCGACAACGAAGACCATTCCAGGTCATGTCTTGAGTTCTCGGGGGGATGGAAAATAAGAATAAATCTAGCTGCAGTTCTTTCAAAAAATGCGGATGTACTGCTTTTGGATGAGCCGACCAACCATCTTGATGCGGAGAGTATGGAATGGCTCGAAGCATATTTGAAGAACTTTCAGGGTGCAATAATAACAGTTTCGCATGACAGAAGGTTTCTGGACAGAATGATCAGCAAAATATTGGAACTCAAACAGGGAAAATTCGATATTTATCCGGGTAATTATTCTTTTTATCTTAAAGAGAAAGACAGAAGAATGGAGGCTTTAAGAAAAGAATTTGAGACACAGCGGTCAGAAATAAAAAGATTACAGGATTTTATTGAAAGGTTCAGATACAAAGCATCCAAAGCTTCACAGGTACAGAGTCGAATAAAAATGCTCGAGAAATTCGACATGATCAAAATAGAAAATGATTCGAAAAAAATAAATATGAGATTTCCCGGGAGTGTAAAGAGCGGTAAAGAAGTTCTAAAAGCCGAGAATATTTCAAAAAGCTATGGAAGCCTGAATGTTTTCAGCGGTGTGAATTTTACAGTTTACAGAGGTGATAAAATTGCTGTTGTCGGTAAGAACGGTGCGGGAAAATCGACACTTTTCAAGATAATAGCAGGGAAAACAAATCCTGATAGCGGAAGTATTAAATTCGGCCTTAATGTGATACCTGCATATTTTTCGCAGGAAAGTGCCGAAAATCTAAATATTGAAAATAATATATGGGAAGAAATTGCCGCCTGCGAAACGAAAGAGACCGATGAGCGCCTAAGGACATTACTGGGGTCTTTTTTGTTTTCGGGTAATGATATCTACAAATCAGTTTCCATACTCAGCGGAGGAGAAAGATCAAGGCTGGCTCTTTTAAAGATACTTTTGAATAAGAGCAATCTACTTATACTGGATGAACCGACAAATCATCTGGACGCTGCAACAAAAAAATTATTTCAGCAGGCATTATTAAACTATGAGGGAACTATCATAATTGTATCGCACGACAGATATTTCCTTGATGAACTCGCCGGTAAGATATTTGAGATCAGGGATGGAAAATTGAAAGTGATCGAGGGGGGATACAGTTTTTATATCGAGAAACGCGATCAGGCGGAAGATGCGGCTAAAACGGTTCAGGTTCAGCAGCCCGATAAAAAAGGGGATGATAACAGCGGTATAAAATCGAAAGAGCAGAAGAGGGAAGAGGCCAGGATTAGAAATCGGCTCCACAGGGAAACTAAATACTATAAGGAAAAACTCGAAGCGGTTGAGGAGGAAATATCGGGAATGGAAGAGAGAAAATCTGAAATAGAAGCTTTACTCGGTGCAGGAATAGAATCGGATTACAACAAAACAGTCGAGCTGAGCAGAGAGATAGGAGAGCTTGAAATACAGCTGGCATATAAACTTGACGAGTGGGCCGATATTAATGAGAAAATGGAAGAAAAGATCGATGATGTGACATGAAGGATCAGAAAGCAGCCTATATTTACGCATTGCTCGCAGTGTTTTTCTGGTCAACTGTAGCTACAGCCTTCAAGCTTACGCTCAAAGAACTCGACCAGTTCCAGATGCTTTTTGTAGCTTCGGTCTTCTCATGTACCATTTTCTTTTTTTCGATAGTTATACAAAATAAGACAAAGCTGCTTTTTGAGTTCAGTTCCAAAGATATTTTCTTTTCTGCGTTTCTTGCTCTGCTGAACCCTTTTGGCTACTACCTCATTCTTTTTAAAGCATACGATC
>JAWOER010000006.1:0-3737 GCA_046482655.1 Candidatus Delongbacteria bacterium
GATCCCCTTTTCCCCCACCCCTATCAAAACTATATACTCTGGTTTCTTGCGACACCGATCCAGTTCTATGTAGCGAAAGACATGTATATCAGTGCTTTTAAAGCTCTAAAAAATCGTACTGCAAATATGGACTCTCTTGTCGTCCTAGGTACAAGTTCAGCATATTTTTACAGCGTATTTCTGGTTCTGACGAAAGATCATCATAACTATTTTGAAACCAGTGCGGTTCTCATCACTGTCGTTATACTCGGAAGATATCTTGAAGCTTTAGCGAAGAGAAAGACAGGTCAGGCGATCGAAAAACTGATGAAGCTCTCCCCTTCCAATGCCGCAGTAATTCGAGACGGAAATGAATCCGTTATAAGCATTGATGACATCAGGATCGGAGATATTGTCATCGTCAGACCGGGAGAAAAGATCCCTGTGGACGGAACTGTCACCGAAGGAAGTTCAAAGGTGGATGAGAGCATGATAACGGGAGAATCGCTTCCGGTATCGAAAAAAGAGGGCGCTAAAGTCATCGGAGCTACGGTTAATCAGTTCGGCATTATAAAGTTCCGTGCAGAAAAGATCGGATCAGACACTGTTCTGTCCAGAATAATTAAACTGGTCCAGGATGCTCAGAGCAAGAAGGCTCCGATACAGAGATACGCCGACCTTATATCCTCTTATTTTGTTCCGGCAGTACTTGGAATTGCTCTTATCACATTCATTACCTGGCTCGCACTGGGTTACGAATTCAATTTCGCGATCATGACAGCCGTATCGGTTCTCGTTGTCGCCTGCCCCTGTGCGCTCGGTCTTGCTACACCTACTGCGATCATGGTCGGTTCGGGTATGGGAGCAAAATACGGCATACTTTTTAAGGGCGGTGATTCACTCGAAACTGCCCACAGGCTGAAAAACATCGTTTTTGACAAAACAGGAACACTGACAATCGGCCGACCCGTCGTTACTGATATGATCAGCATTGATGGAAAAAATAACATGATCTTTATAGCAGCTTCTCTTGAAAAGCACAGTGAACACAGTCTTGCGAAAGCAATACTTGAAAAAGCCTCCGGGAAAACACCTTATGCTGCAAAAGATGTTCAGGCGGTATCGGGTCAAGGAATTACAGGGCTGATCGAAGGAGCTAAATATTTTCTTGGAAATTCGGTCTTAATGGAAATGAACGGAATTGACATAAGTACACATGAGGAAAAGATTAATGAGCTCGAGAAAGAAGGAAAGACCGTCGTAACTTTAGCTTCAGAGAATGGTGTTCTCGGGATCATCGCAATTGCGGACGATGTCAAAGAAACCGCGGCGGAAGCTGTCGCGGATCTGAAAAATGCAGGGCACAAAATATTCATGATAACGGGCGACAATCAAACCGCGGCGGAACACATCGGAAACATACTCCGTATTGATGAGGTTTATGCCAGGACCCTGCCTGAAAATAAATCCGAGATAGTTAATAAGATAAAAGAGTCTGGTCCGACAGCTATGATCGGAGACGGGATCAACGACTCTCCTGCTCTTGCGGAAGCAGATATCGGTATCGCGATGGGATCAGGAACCGATGTCGCGATCGAGACCGGTGATATAGTTCTTATGAAGAATGAATTGAAGGATATCTCAAAAGCTATCAGGCTCAGCAGGCTTACGATGAACAGGATCAGGCTCAACATGTTCTGGGCACTTTTCTACAATGTGCTGGGTATTCCGGTCGCTGCGGGAGTATTTTATGCGTGGACAGGCTGGCTCTTGAGCCCTATGATAGCCGGAAGTGCCATGGCTTTAAGCTCGGTCAGTGTTGTCACCAGCTCTCTCCTGCTCAGATATAAAAAATTATAAAAGTTCCTTTATATATTTTTTCTTGAGAAGCCGCCAGAAAACCACTGCAAATGCCGTTAGAGGGATTGCCAGTATCATGCCGAGAATACCGTCGAGGGCTACACCCCAGAAGAACATCGCAAATATTATAAGTGCCGGGTGCAGTCCTGTTCGATTGCCCATTATTTTTGGTGTCAAAAAATAACCTTCTATGAGCTGAACAATACCGAATACAATAACTAATAAAAGTGCCTGACCCATTCCTCCTTCCGGATTAAAATAAGCCAGCGGAATTGCAACTGCGAGACCCACAATACTTCCTAAGTAGGGAATAATATTCAAAAATCCGAGTATTATACCTATTGCAATGCCATAAGGAAGACCGACGATTGCGAAACCGACGGCAAACATCATTCCCTGGATCATTGCTATTATTATCTGTCCGCGAAAAAAAGTTACAAGTATCGAATTGAACTGATCGAAAAGATATATAACATCTTCTTTTGTCTTTTTCTTCAGGAAAGGAAGAAAATCTCCTATTTTTTCAGATTCGAAGGGCTCGGCGATGAGAAAAAAGGCGAGATATACCGGAAGTACTGCCCATGTAAGTAAACCTGCGACATAACTGAACATCGCGGCGAGTGAATCAAAAACACTCTCTCCTGTAAATGCAAGAGCATCTGATAGTGCGCGTCCCGGTTTTTCTACAAGTGATGTCAATCCCTCCTTCAGTTGATATTTATCTGCAATATTTACTATCCTTGGCCAGTATGACCGTACGGTCTCATACACAGAATCGATTATTGCAGGCATATCTTCGATTAATTTAAGAAACTGGTCCACTACCATACTTCCCAAAAACCACAGCACTACAGAGATGGGAATAAGAGCACAAATAAAGAAAAGAATTAGTCCAATTGTATTTGATCCGCCGCTCACTTTAAGTATCCAGTTGTAAAAAGGCCTGACCAGCATCACAAGAACACCGGCGATCACGGGGGGAAAAAAGACATTCTGGAATGTACCCAAAAGCGATACAAGTCCCCATACTACCACTCCTGCGAACAGGACAATAATAAAAATTGAAAACACGGTCATCGCTGCCGCAACAGCTGACTTCTGTTTTGGTCCGAGTTCTATCTCTTTTAACATAAAACCTCCTTTTATTAAACTCCGTTCAAAATTCTTTAAGCATCACAGTTCCTTTCTTTGTAGTAAATTCTACGGAGTTGTTTTGTATCTGTTCCGAGAAGAAACAATATTTTCGTCTTCTGATTGGTAAAAAATGTCCATAATAAGCCCATACCGTCCCATCTTCTGCCTGACGTTATCACTTTTTTTCCCGATAATCTTATCCTGCCTATCTTTTTCAGCCTTGAAATAAATTCATAATCCTCCATGATAAAAAGCTCTTTGAATCCACCGGCCTTTTCAAATATCCTATTTGTCATAAATAAAGCCTGATCTCCATAGGGCGATCCGAACAAACTGCTTCTTATGTTAATCAGAAAACTGACAAGCCCGAGAAATTTATTTTTCCCGTTGATCTTTATCTTAAAGGCTCCGCATGATGTTTTGTCCATCGAAAGAGTTTTATACACTTCGTATTCAAAATCTTGCGGCAGAACGGTATCGGCATGAAGAAAAAGCAGTACGGGTGAACCTGCCGCCGCCGCTCCTGAATTCTGCTGAACAGCCCTGCCCTTATCTGATCTTATAACTTTGCAGCCGAATCTTTCGGCGATCCTGACAGTACCGTCAGTGCTGCCTCCGTCTGAAACTATGACCTCTATGTTTTTTTTATCTCTGAATAATTCAAGCGTACCGGCCAGATATTTTTCCTCGTTCAGAACGGAAATTATTACGGATATTAGAGGCTCGGGAATGCTGTTGACGATCTTTTGATTATTTATTCTGTA
>JAWOER010000035.1:0-6746 GCA_046482655.1 Candidatus Delongbacteria bacterium
TGTCTGCTTGCAAAAGCTGCCGGAGCATCTTATGTGGCAAGATCAACTGTAAATAAAGGCAGGATGCTGGAAAAATACATTACCAGAGGATTCGAGAACAAGGGGTTCTCCGTAATAGTCGCCACATCCAATTGTCACACACAGTTCGGCAGAAAAAATAAGATGAGCGATCCTATATCTGCAAGAAAATGGATCGCCGAAAGAGAAATACCTCTTGATAAGGCGAGGAATATGAAAGCGGATGAACTTAAAGATAAAGTGATTACAGGAGAGTTCGTTTCTGAAGAACCCGAAAAAACATTCTGGGAGAACTATAACCATCCGTTACATGAATATACCGATGCATATAAAAGGATAATCGAAAAAGCTCAAAAAAAATAATATAAATCACGGAGACCAAAAATGAAAACGGATCATTACGAAGCTCGATTTGCAGGTGTCGGAGGGCAGGGCGTAATTCTGGCAGGCAAGATCCTTGCGTACGGTATGGTGAGCTTTGAGGATTGCAGGGCTATTGAGACACCTACCTATACTGCGCAGGTTAGAGGAGGCCCGACTAAAGTTGATGTCGTAATGGACAAAAATCATATAGAATATCCAAGAACAGAGAATTTGGATTTTTTTCTTTCGCTGCATCAAAAGTCTTTCGATATTTATTTTAAAGAGATAAAAGAGGATGCTGTCGTGGTTCTTGACCCGAATCTTACTTATGATGTACCTGATGTTATGACTCAAAGGCTTGTATATATTGATCTGGTCGAAATAGCAAAAAAGGAAATGGGAAAAACACTTTACGCAGCTGTAATGGCTGTGGGCGTATTTGCCGGAATGACAAAAGTTATAAAAGAAAGCAATATCCAAAAAGCTGTTCTGGATAATGCTCCCAAAGGCACAGAATTTGACAATTTGAAGGCTGTTAAAATCGGTATTGAGCTGGGCAAAAGGGCTCTTAAAACTCCGGGTAAGGTCGTAAGGATTACTTTGGAGGATGCTTTGAAGCCAAAAAACAATAATAATAAAAGATCCGGAAAATAAATCAATAACTGGAGATCTTTATGCTTGAAATGAGCCTTGTAATGGTAAAACCCCAAGCCTTTGCAACAAAGAAGCTCGGAACGATAATATCAATGCTGGAAAAACATGATTTTCATATCGTGGGTATTAAATCTGTAAAACTCAGCAAAGAAATGGCAAAGCGTTTTTATTTTGTTCACGAAGGCAAGGAGTTTTTTGAGAGACTTACCAGTTATATGAGCTCCAATATTGTTGCCGCTATTTGTGTCGAAAAGGATAATTGTGTTACAGAATTGCGAAAAATCGTGGGTGCTACGGATCCGGTAATGGCGGAGGAAGGGACTATAAGAAAATTGTGCGGCACCACCGTACAAAGAAATGCTGTTCATGCTTCTGATTCTTTAGATAACGCAAAAAAAGAGATCAGATTCTTCTTTTCCGATATAGAGCTTTATTCCTACAGGTTCATTCAATACTGATATTCTGGAAAGATAAACAAAAACCCGAGAAAGTTTCTCGGGTTTTTTATGCCCGGGACTGGGATCGAACCAGCACAGCATTGCTGCCACCAGACCCTGAACCTGGCGCGTCTGCCAATTCCGCCACCCGGGCGTTTTTTAATACCCCGTGAAATATATGAAATATTGTAAATATGTCAAGTAAAAACGATTCGGAAAAGTGTCCCGGCAGGACTTAATCCTCGTCTGCCGAGCTCACAAGGACTTCTCTTGATTTTGAGCCCTGGTGCGGTCCGATAACGCCGTCACGCTCGAGCTGGTCTATAAGTTTGCCCGCTCTCGCATATCCGACGGACAGTCCCCGCTGAAGCATTGAAACAGATGCCATTCCCGTTCTGACAACTAGAGCTTTAGCTTCATTGTATTTCGGATCATCAGAACCGGCCCTTCCTGATTCTTCATCACTCCCGTATCCTGATACTGTCGGAGCAGCTGAAGTTTTTGCCTTGATACTGATCTTGTCAAAATTATCCGGCTGAGCGGAAATATGTTTCACAACCTTATTGATTTCTTTTGTGTCCACCAGAGCGTTCTGGATCCTCACCATGTCGGATTCTCCGGGAGGTATAAGCAGCATATCGCCTTTTCCCAGTAGTGATTCTGCCCCTTTGCAGTCAAGTATCGTCCTCGAATCTATCTGACTTATAACTCTAAAAGCTATGCGTGAGGGAAAATTGGCTTTTATAGCACCGGTAACAACCTTTACCGAAGGTCTTTGTGTTGCAAGGACCAGATGTATTCCGATGGCTCTCGCCATCTGCGCCAGACGACAAATAGGATCTTCAACAGCTTTTCCCGATGTCATCATGAGGTCACCGTATTCATCGAGGATGCAGACAATATAGGGCAGTTTGCGGTATTTTTCATTTGTCACCTCGTTCAATTTCAGTTCCCCGGATACTACAAGAGAATTATACTCCTCCAAATTTCTTGTTCCCGACTGCTGGAGTATTTCATACCTTGATTCCATCTCCGTGACCAGTGCTTCCAAAAGTCTTACAGCATCTTCCGGTTTGGTGACCACAGGATCATCAATCCCGTCAATTTGGAGCAGATGATGTTTGATCAGGCCCGAATAGACAGACAATTCTACTTTTTTCGGGTCTATCATACAAAACTGGACTTCTTCGGGAGTGGCACGGTAGAGTATAGAAATGATCAAGCCGTTTATACACACGGATTTACCTGAACCTGTTGATCCTGCAATAAGAAGATGCGGCGTTTTGGTAAGGTCAAGAATGTAGTTTTCACCGGATATCATTTTTCCCAGAGCGATAGCGAGTTTAGATTTGTGCTCAATGAATTTTTCGGAGGATATGATCGATTTTAAATACACTATGGAGGGTTTTGAGTTGGGTATCTCTATTCCGATAGTGCCTTTTCCTGGTATGGGAGCGACGATCCTTATACTTTTAGCTTTTAATGCCATTGCCAGATCGTCTTCCAGGGAGGTTACTTTTGAAACTTTGATACCTCTTGCAAGTTCGATCTCGTATTGAGTGAGTACGGGACCGGGATTGATCTTTACTACTTCCGCTTCGAGAGAGAATTCTCTGAGTTTTTCCTGCAGTTTAGCAGCTGTTTCTTTCAGCTTCTGTTCATCTTCAATAATATTTGCATTCACTTTTGATTCATTAAGAAGATCTATTCCGGGCGGATTATATTTATATTTTTTATCCACACGGGCTTTATAATCAACTGATCTTTCGATCACAGCCTCTTCTATATTAAAATCCTTTTCGGGATCACTTTCTTCTTTTTGGGCATCTTTTTCCGTGGAGGGCTGCTCTTCTTCATTAACATAGTTTTTTTCGTCTTCAGGTTCAGAATACCCGGGAGTGATCATCTCTTCAGAATCTTTTCTTTTCATCTCTTTTTCCAGTTTTCGTCTTTCCTGGAATTTTCTGATCGTTATATAGAATGTTCTTACGGCGTTAACAATTTGAATAAAAGGAAATGAAAGTACTTTTGCCATCTGAACTATTCTGAAGTCAAATATGATGAGAAGTACGATCAGGAAAAGAGCGGCCAGGCCTATAAGACTTCCTATGTACCCCATCAGTTCGATAAGATGCCGGCCGCTGTAAAAACCCACCGCACCCGGGCTGTCTCCGTAAGAAGAGGAAATTCCAGAGAAATATGTCAGATCTCCTCCGCTTTTGTATATGGCTGTAAAAGATGATATAACAAAAGAAAAAACAAAAAATGACATAAAATTCTTGGCGTGTTTTAGAGGAGAATACATTTTAATAAAAAAATATCCTTCGATGAAAAGAAAAAGAGGTATAGTAAAACTTATGTATTTTCCGAAGGTCATGGAGTAAAGAAACTGGACCAGTGCTCCGAGTTTTCCTATGGAATCATTCGAGACAAGTCCAATGAATATTATGAGTCCGACGGCTATAAAGATGATCCCGAATATGTCATGAAGTTTTTCTCTTGTTATCTTCATTATTCTCCGATCTGTTGTTAATTTATGTAAAGACAGCAGATAAATAACCTACCACGCCGGACCTGTCTCCTGAAATATCTCCCGAATTCTTATAATCAAGTATTTCAGGTTTTAAGTTCCTTTCTTTAGAGCTCAGAGCGATAGCTTTTATTCCTGTCATACCGCATGCATCACCTTTACTTATCATATCTATGTCCAGTTTTTGCAGACCGCTGATAATATTCTCATCAGTTTTTACGCATTCGTCGTAGGGTAGAAAATGGCTGAGGTCGGATGAGATTATTACAAGATCCCTGTCTTCATCAAGGACATCATTGATCACATATGAAACTTCCCGGTAAGAAATTTCACTGTAAACAAATACGGTGATCGAAGCATTTTTAAGATATTTATAGATAAAAGGCAGCTGAACTTCCGTGCTGTGTTCCTGCTCATGCACCTTATCGATAGAGATCAGCCTGTTCTTTTTTTTCAAAAATTCGCCCAATTCTGTGTTGACATCGAATTCAATACCGAAAGATTCGTATCTATCATATTCTGCATAGCTCATTCCGTAAAATGCCACTCTGTGAGAAGGTGCGAATATGACCGCACTCCTGTAATCGTGAGCTTGTGCAAGTTTATAGGCAAAGGCTGCCGTCTGCCCCGAATATAAAAGACCGGCATGAGGAACTAGTATCGCCTTTGGTCTTTCTCCGGGCTCAATATTAATATTTTTGTCAAATTCAGAAAGCATATCATTAAGCTGCTTAATATCAGAAGGATAGAACGAACCTTCCACGGCCGCATGTCTTATTTTCATTTTTTCATTCCTCCAAAACTATTAATCTGTCTGCTTATTGACTGAGTATAAATATATCAAACAAAGCCTGTAATTCCAAAGGATAATTTAAAATTATGATATTTCTTTTAGCTTATTCTCATTTTATTTATTAAATTACGAGCGGTACGGCAGTTACATTTGCCGTATAAGTAAGGCTTAGGGTGAAAGTTGAAGTAAAGTATAAGGAAAAGTGATGAAAAAATTTACAGTAATAATTACAACAGTCTTGATAACTCTTCTTAACGCCGCATATTTGGAGAATATCCCGATTTTGGTAACACAACCGGACGGATCGGATATAAATTGTTTTTCGACGGGAGACGAATTTTTTAACAGATTGCATGACAAAGATAATTATACGATCATTCAGGGTAATGACGGATGGTATTACTACGGTACCAGAAAAGGCGATGATGTGGTGCCGTCACCCTACAGGGTCGGAGAGGCAGATCCCGGCGAAACCGGATTAGAAAAAGGGGCAAAAATTTCGGAAAATCTTTACAGATCAAGAGTCCTTTCTTTCAACGATTATGACAGGCCAAAAGGCAAAGACGCTCCCACCACCGGAGTGATAAACAATATTGTAATATTTATAAGATTTGCCGATGAAGAAGAATCGATATTCAACAGTCAGCGATCTTATTATGACGAATTTTTCAACAAGCCGGAGGGACCCTCACTCGGGCATTATTTTAACGAAGTTTCATATCAGCAGCTCGATGTGATCTCACATTACTATCCGCATGTCGAGGATTTTTCCACAAATCTTTCATATCAGGATATAAATCCGAGAGGTTATTATCAGCCATACAATGAAACATCTAACCCGATAGGATATTCGGGGGGTGATAACGGTTCGGAAAGAACAGAAAGAGAACATTCGCTTTTGGAAAGAGCAGTTCTTGCAGTCAAAGACCAGATCCCGACAGACATTAATATAGACAGCGACGGGGACGGGTATGTGGATAATATAGTTTTTCTGATCAGTGGAGCACCGGGATCGTGGGCTTCACTGTTATGGCCTCACAGATGGGCACTCTACACCAGAGATATTACAATAAACAGAAAGCGTGTATTTGACTATAATTTTAATATGACAGGAACCACGAATTATTTTACAGTCGGAGTAATATCTCACGAGTTCTTTCACACTTTGGGTGCTCCCGATCTGTACCATTACTATGACGATACCGCTCCCGACGCAGTAGGACCGTGGGACATAATGAACCGTACCTCGGATCCTCCGCAGTATATGGGAGCATGGATGAAATATAAGTACGGACACTGGATCGATGCTCCTGTTACCATAGACCAGCCGGGTGAATATACACTCCAGCCTCTGCAGTCCCAGACAGGCAATATGTTCATGATCCCTTCACCAAATTCTCTCGGAGAGTTTTTTCTGGTTGAGTATAGAAAGCAGTCAGGTCTATATGAGACCGGTCTTCCCGGTGACGAGGACGGCATGCTTATTTACAGAATAGATGCTTCTTATGACGGTAACGCACAGGGCCCGCCTGACGAAGTTTATATCTTCAGGCCGGGAGGAACTGTAACTTCCAACGGGATTTTAAACAACGCTCAATTCAGTTCCGGCACTGAACGAACTGAATTTAACTTTTCCACTGATCCCTATCCCTTTCTCTCGGACGGAGGTGAAGGCGGAATAAACATTACTAATATAGGTACTGCGGGTGAGACTATAACTTTCAGTTTAGGTCTTAATGTTCTGGGACCGAAAGATGTTACAGCCTCAATAAATTATGAAGGCATAGAACTTAACTGGAATGAACCAGACAGCCTGAAAGAGAAAGAAATATCCCATTATATTTTATACAGGGACGGCGGATTACTGACAGAAGAAGTATATCAGACAACATTTACTGATATTTCTGTAGAACCGGGAAATACATACAGTTACTCTGTTGCTGCTTATTAT
>JAWOER010000097.1:0-10153 GCA_046482655.1 Candidatus Delongbacteria bacterium
CGCAGCGCAGGCAAACTGGCGGCCGAGGTTTTGGAATACATAGAGCCCTTTGTTAAAGAGGGTGTGACGACCGGCAGACTTGATGCCTTGTGTCACGAATTCATAGTGAGAAACGGCGCCGTACCCGCTCCTTTAAATTATCACGGTTTTCCCAAAAGTATATGCACATCTGTAAACAGTGTTGTGTGCCACGGAATACCCTCTCAGTCAATTGAACTCAAAGAGGGCGATATTGTAAATATTGATGTAACCGTTATCCTCGACAAATATCACGGGGATACATCCAAAACATTTATGATCGGGAGTGTTCCCGAGTCCGTGGAACTGCTTGTGAAACGGACAGAGAAAGCGATGCTGAGGGGCATCAGTGCCGTAAGATCCAATTCATATCTTTATGAAGTGGGAAAGGCAATAGAAAAATATATTTCAAAATTCAATTATTCGATCGTCAGAGAATACGGCGGACACGGGATCGGTTCGGATTTCCATGAAGATCCTCATGTTTATCATTTCTACACCGATCTCAACAGGATCCGTCTAAAACCGGGGATGTGTTTTACAGTAGAACCTATGATAAATATCGGGGGAAGAGAAGTGAAAACCTCCAAAAAGGACGGATGGACGGTTACAACCGCAGACGGTTCTTTATCTGCGCAGTTCGAACATACAATTCTTGTCATGCCCGACGGATACGAAATACTGACTAAATTATGAAGACAGACTACTATAAAAAATTTGAAAATGAGCTTGAAAATATCAAAAGCTCCGGCAAAAGGCCGAAGATACTTATCCATGCCTGCTGCGCTCCGTGTTCATCCTATGTTTCTGAACTTCTCTCAGGATATTTTGATATCACACTATATTTTTACAACCCGAATATTTTTCCCGAGTCCGAGCATGACAGAAGAGAGAATGAGCTCAAAGAATTCTTAAAAGAGTTCGATCCTCAAGGTAAAATAAAGCTGATAACAGAAAAATATTCGCCGATGGATTTTGCGAGATGCACGCTCGAGCATGAAACGGATACTGAAGGCGGTGAAAGATGTTTCAGGTGCTATGATCTCAGACTTTCAAAAACCGCCGAAAAAGCGAAAGAGCTCAACTTCGATTATTTTGCAACGACCCTGACTATCAGCCCGCACAAAAATGCTCAGAAGATCAATGAATCTGGAGAACACCTTTCCGGAATTTATGAAGTAAAATATCTGCGTTCCGACTTCAAAAAGAGAAACGGTTTTAAAAGGTCTCTCGAATTGAGCAAGGAATACTGTCTTTACAGACAGGATTACTGCGGTTGCGAATTTTCCATGGAGAGGAAAAACTCAGAATGAGTACAGCCGCCGGTCAGATATCAGTTTCACAGGCTGCAGATATGCTGAAAGTTTCACAGGCGACTCTCAAGAACTGGGTGAAAACAGGGCTGATAGAAAACAAAAACGGTTTCTCCGAAGAAGATATTTCAGAAATCTCAGAATCGATCAGCTCAGGAAAAATCAGGAGGCTTAGCTGCAGGGCCAATAAAAGATCATCCCGATTATCTGTAACCGGATCGTTTTATACTCCTGAAAACGCTGCTATAGAGATCATCGGTTCATACAGAATAATTAAGGGCGCAAAGATCTGCGATCCGTGCTGCGGAACGGGCAGGTTTCTGCTGCCGATAGCCGAAAGATATAGAAAAAATGTTGATATTTACGGTTACGATACTGATGCTTCCGCTGTAAGTATGGTCAGGAAAAAATTAGAGTCTCTTTCATCGCGGTCATTTCTCAGTCATGCCGACAGTCTGAAAACAAGAGAAAATGAAAAATACGATT
Source organism: Candidatus Delongbacteria bacterium (assembly GCA_046482655.1). Taxonomy (GTDB): domain Bacteria; phylum UBA4055; class UBA4055; order UBA4055; family UBA4055; genus SLFX01. The sequence goes on from JAWOER010000097.1 coordinate 1,818, forward strand.
ATATTTTTACAAATCCGCCGTGGGGCGCACATTTTTTCGCAGAAGAAAAAAAAGAGCTTAAAAAAATATATCCGCAGTCCGGATCAACCGATTCGCTCGAATTTTTCATACATAAAGGTCTAAAAGCATTAAAGACCGGCGGGGTCATGTCGTATATTTTGCCCGAATCATTTCTTTTTGTTAAAAGATTCTCGAAATTAAGAGAATATCTTCTGAGAAACACAAAAATACTTTTTGTTGAAAACTACGGAAGAATTTTCCGGGATGTTTTTACTCGGGCAGTCAGAGTAGATATAAAAAAAGAAAAACCTTCTGATAATCACTCGATAAAATCAGGCTCAAATCCTGAATTATTACTCCAGAAAGACCTTCTGAATGAGCCGTTTTGTTCATTTAATATCAATATTTCAGAATCCGAAAGAAAACTCATTGATAAAATATACTTAAGACCCCATTATACTTTGAAAGGCAAATCCGAGTGGAGTTTGGGCATTGTGACAGGGAACAATAAAGAATTCGTAAGCAGTACAGGATCTAAAGAGCATCCTATACCTTTAATATCCGGAAAAAATATCAAACCTTACAGGATCGAGGGGGAAATGTACTATCTCAAGAATGACTTCGGAAGGATGCAGCAGGTTCCCAAAAATATGATATTTTCAAAGGAAAAACTCTTCTACAGATTTATTTCAGACAGACTAGTTTTCGCATACGACAATTCAGGTATGATGTCATTGAACAGCGCAAATGTGTTAATTCCCGACATTCCCGGCTATCCTGTTGAAGCAGTAGCTGCAGTACTAAATTCACGGCTCATGAATTTTATTTATAAGAAAAGATTTAACAGCCTAAAAGTTTTAAAATCATATCTTGAAATGCTTCCGTTCCCGAAAGGTCCCGACAGGTCATTAATCGATCTTCTTAAAGATAAAGTAAGACTGATTTCAAACTGCACAGAAAATGAAACTGCACTGGGAGATGAAATTAACAGCTTGATCTATAAACTTTACGGAGTTAAAAAAAATTAAAATTTAATCGCTGAAAGGTAAAATGGAATTAAGAAAAGTAAAATATTCCGACAGGGACAAAATGTTACAGATCGTCAAGGGCATTTGGGAGGGCCACGATTACCTGCCACTCGTTTTCGATTCATGGGTAAATGACAAAAAAGGGATGTTCATTGCTGCAGTTGATGAAAATAATGAACTTGTCGGGTTTGAAAAACTTACCATGCTTTCGGATGGCGATGCCTGGATAGAGGGATTGAGAAAAGACATGAGTTCCGGTGTTAAAGGAGTCGGCAGGTTTCTGACTCAATATATTCTCCGCGAGCTTGCCAAAGACAGTAAAATTAAAACGATCCGCTTCGCCACATATTTTAGTAATAATGAGTCTATAGGCCTTTTTTCAAAGCTGGGTTTCAGAGTCCTGGAAAGATCTGACCATAAAGCTTACACATTGCCCCGCATAAATTTCATCCCGCAGTACAGGGGCAACAGGGCTAAAGTATGTTACGATGAAAAGGAAGTTTACAGATATGTATTGAAGTCGGAGTGGAAGAAGAATAACCGTTACGGATTATGTCATTCGTGGGTAATGAAACCTTACAACGAAGATGTAGTTATTAACGATTATGTGCGGCAGGGAAAGTGTTTAGCTGTTAAGGACAAAGGGAAGATCAGAGGAGTATGTCTTTATTCGGTCAGAGAAAAAGAGGATTTTTTTATAAGCATGATCGAAGCTGATTCTCCATCAGTTTTCAAAGAACTGATACAAAGGGCAAAACAGCTGTCCTACAAAGAGGAAAGAGAGGGCATCTGCGTTGTTATCAATCCTAAGGATAAAACTTCAAAAGAACTTTTCAGCACTCTCAAATTTAAGAGCTGGGAATCGGAAGGCGATTTTTTACTGTTCGATCTGCCTTTCGGGAAATTAAAAAATTACAGATAGGAAAAAACTCTTCACTTCACTTTTTCATTCTGTTCTTAAGCTCAAGAGCTATAAGGAATACTGATTCTGCGTAAGTGCTGCTTGTGTTATATTTTAATATAAGTTTTTCGATTGTGTTTTTGTTTGACCGGTCAAGTTTGTAAAATCTTTTCCATCCGTTATGGTGTAAAAAATTTCCGATGCTCATAATTGCGTCGTCCATATTAGAAAGGTCAGCGATACCGTCGCCGTCACCGTCTGCTGCAAGATGCAGGTTAAAGGGCATGAATTGTGTAAAACCCAAGGCTCCCACAAGATTGCTTTCGAGTCCTGAGGGCTCAAGAGAATTCGATATTGTATATCTGATCATATTATAAAGACTGTTCTCTGCAGACCTTTTAAGTTTTTCGATCCTTTTTATGTTTTTGGTCCGTTCTTTTACTGTTTCTGCAGGATTTTCTATGGAAAAAAGTGATTGAGCTATCAGAACCTGATAAGGGTTATAACTCAACTTGACCCTGCCCAGATCAGTTTCTTTTCTTAGAATGGCCACAATAATCTCTTTATTCACATTATATCTGTCCTGAGCTTTTTGTAGGACACCGGCATACTGATCAGAAAAATCTTTTAATTTTTCAAAATTAAACTTTGTGATATCAAATTTATCCGACCGCAGCTGTTGTTCAACAGATCGGGGTTTATAATAAAAATGCAGCGGGTTAAAACCGATCTGTGTAATTTTTTTTAATACCGAATCTACAGACCCGGCTCTAATTTGCTCTTTACGGGCTCTTTTTATCAGGTTCGAATAAACTTCTGTTCTTTTAAAATCGTCCAGATCGAATTCTGAAAAATATTTTATAAGAATATTGTATTCGATCCTGAAAGTTATATAACTCAAGATCATCGGTCCGTCCCACTTGTCAACTTTACTGTTAAAGTAGGGTGAAGAACCGATCTCTCTGATAATGTAATTAAGAGTTTTTAGGGTGTCGAACCTGTCATAAAGGCTGTATTTATAAATATTATAGCGAAGTGTTTTAAAATAGATCTCTGTTACTGTCTGTTCAATATTTTGTCTGTCAAATTCTGTTTCATAAATTCCCGAGTTAAGAGAATCTCTCATTTTTGCAAGACGGATATTTTTTAGTTCATATAGATATTTTGATCGGGGAGGTACTATGTTGCGCAGTTCTTGTGATATCGTGATGCCTGACAGAGCAAAAAAGAGTAAGATAATCAATTGTATGAAGAAATATTTATTCAAAACAGCTCCTCTTCTATCCAACAGTATAATTATATGATATTTTTATCTGCTTATCAACATAAAATTCCGATTGTTTTTTTATATAAAATCATTTGACTTGATAAGTTAAAAACGATATATTTTAGACTCGTGTTATTGAACTAAAAAGGAGTTACTATGTTCGATCTGCAAAGAATGTTTTCCGCCCTTCTCGAGATGGAAGGATCAGATATTCATTTAAAGGTTGGTATCAAGCCTATTTTCAGGATCAACGGGGAACTGGTTGACTGGGGCGATGAAACGGTCAGCATAGAGACCATGAATCATATTGCCGGTGAACTGATGGGCAAGAAGGAGAAAGAGACCTTTCTGGCTCAAAAAGAGGTCGATTTCGGTTTCGGAGTCAAAGGCGTCGGAAGATTCAGGGTTAATATATACAAACAGAGAGGTACAATTGCTATTGCGATCAGGGCGATTCCTTTCGATATAAAAGGAATAGACGACCTTCATCTTCCCGATGTGCTAAAAAAAATATGTCAGACACCCAGGGGAATGGTCATTGTTACGGGTACCGTCGGTTCGGGAAAATCGACAACTATTGCAGCAATGCTGGAATATATCAACCAGAGCAGAAGGACGAATATTATCACAATAGAGGATCCTATAGAGTTTTTGTTCAGGGACAAAAAATCTGTAATACACCAGCGTGAGGTGGGCAGCGATACCGATTCATATAACGGATCGCTCAGATATTTACTGAGGCAGGACCCCGATATAATAATGATCGGCGAGATAAGAGACCCGGAAAGTATGTACACCGCCATCAGGGCCGCCAACACGGGTCACCTTGTCTTTACAACACTGCACACTACTGATGCGATGCAGACGATCAACAGGATACTTTCTTTCTTTCCCGGAGATCTGCAGAACGAGGTCAGGAACCTTCTTTCTGTAACCCTAACTGCTATTGTGTCTCAAAGGCTGATCCCCACCAGAGACGACAAGGGCAGGGTCCCTGCAACAGAGATACTTATAAACAACGAGACGATCAAAGAAGCAATAATCGATCCGGTTAAATCCTCCGATATTAGGATGTCAATAGAAAAGGGCGAGACTATCTATGGAATGCACAGCTTCGATCAGAGTATTTTTAAGCTCTACGACAAGGGTCTCATATCCTACGAAGACGCTATGAAAGGAGCATCAACTCCGGCAGACTTCGAAAGAAGGCTCAAAGGACTTGATTCTTCCGACAGCAATAATTTTGAACTGGGTGATTTTAGAGCGAACTAATCAAATGATATAACTAAATCCAAGGAGAAAAAATGGAATTTCCCGAAAATATTTTGTACACTGAGCAGCATGAATATGCAAAAGTGGAGGGCGGAACTGCATATATCGGAATTTCTGACTATGCACAGGAACAACTCGGAGATATTACATATATTGAAATGCCCGAGCCGGGAGACAAAGTTTCAAAAGGCGACAGCCTTGCCGTAATAGAAGCTGTAAAGGCAGCTTCGGATCTTTATTCTCCGCTTTCCGGAGAGATACTGGAGGTGAATTCCGAGCTGGAGGATAATCCCGAGCTTGTTAATAAGGATGCCTACGGCAAAGGATGGATAGTTAAGATCAAACTTGCCGACGAATCAGAGTTATCCAGTCTGATGGATACTGAAGCCTATAAGAAACATGTAGAATAAAATACAGAGAGTAAAATGCCATATATCAGCAATACAGATAAAGACAGAAAAGAAATGCTCGATACGATCGGGGTTTCAAAATTCAGTGATCTTTTAAAAGAAATTCCCGAAGAGTTTATCTACAAAAAAGAGATGGGACTGGACAAAGGGATCAGTGAACTTGAGGTCACAAAAGAGATCAGGCGGATCGCCGCACTCAATATGAACACAGAAGATACAGTTTCATTTTTGGGTGCAGGTTCGTACGATCACTTTATACCTTCGGTTGTTCCCTACCTCATATCCAGACCCGAATTTCAGACAGCATACACACCTTACCAGGCAGAGGTAAGCCAGGGCACCCTTCAAAGCATCTATGAATATCAGTCCCTCATATGCAATCTGACAGGAATGGACATAAGCAATGCTTCCATGTACGACGGTGCATCCGCTATGGCAGAAGCCGCAATATTGGCCTGCAGACATACAAGAAGAAATAAGATCCTGGTAGGCTCAACGGTCAACCCTGTCTGGATAAAAGTGCTCAAAACATTTACTGTGTCAATGGGCTATGAAATTATAACTGTTGAATGTAGTGACGGCGCATTATCCGCCAAAGAATTTGAACCCTTAATTGACAAAGGTACCGCCTGTGTAATAGTCCAGACGCCGAATTTCTTTGGAAATCTTGAAGATCACAGCGGTCTGGATCAGATGATCCACTCCCAAAAAGGACTTTTAATAGTTGCTTTTGACCCTGTAAGTGCAGGTATTTTAAAAAAGCCTTCCGAATATGGTGCAGATATTGTCGTGGCGGAAGGGCAGGCTCTCGGACTGCCGCAGGCTTTCGGGGGACCCTACCTCGGTATTTTTGCGGCAACAAAAAAATTAATGAGGAAGATCCCGGGCCGTGTGGTCGGAGTAACAGAAGATGCCGGCGGCAAAAGAGGGTTTGTTCTCACTCTTCAGACCAGAGAGCAGCATATTCGAAGAGATAAGGCAACTTCCAATATTTGTTCCAATCAGGCTCTCTGCGCGCTGGCTGCAGGTATATATTTGAACACGATGGGAGAACAGGGAATAAGAGAAGTGGCAGAGAATTGTTATGCGAGAAGTCATTATCTTGCGTCAGAGATCTCAAAGCTCGATGGTTTCAAGCTAAGATACGACCGTCCGTTCTTTAAGGAATTTGTGGTCAAAACAAAATATCCGGTTAAGGACATTCTAAAGAAAATGCTCGAACAGGGTATATTTGCAGGAATCGGTCTAAACAAGTTCGGTATGGCGGACGATGAATTTTTGGTCGCTGTCACCGAAAAAAGAGATAAAAAAGAAATGGATGATTATGTCAGAGCGCTAAAATTGTCCGCCGGAAATCAATAATATATTTCTCTCCGGACGCTCTGTAAAATTATGAAACACAGACCCAGTCATTATGTTGAATATCTGGTCATGTTGATGTTTCAGACCCTGATAAGGCTGATGCCTTTGGGTTTGGTAGTTCATTCGGCAAAATATATTGCTTTTACGGTCTCGTTTTTTTATAAGATCAGATACAAAACCGCATATGAAAACCTTTCTCTCGCTTTTCCCTCATTGAATGGATCGCAAAAGAAGAGGATCATCGTAAGATCCTATGCGAATATTCTAATGTCCTCATTTGAAAGTTACAAATATATGTTCCTTTCAAAAAAACAGAAACTGGAGCATCTTTTAGTGGACCGTGCTTCAATTGATCTTTTGCACAAAGTAGAAAGAACAGGGAAGGGTTGTATAGTAGTGGGGGGGCATTACGGATTTTTTGAGGCAGGGGGGCATTATGCCGTCTGCAGAGGTATAAAATGTGCTTATGTCGTAGCTAATCAGAAAAACAAGCTCACAGAGAAGCTCATAGATGTCCCCAGAGAAAAAACTGGCATAGTGGTGATCCACAGAAAAAATATGCTGAAACTTTTAAAAGCTTTAAAGAATAATTATTTCGTTGCTTTGCTCTCAGACCAGAATGCAGGTTTAAAACAGGGTGTTTTTGTTGATTTTTTTGAAAAAAAAGCTTCGACACATAAAAATCCCGCTCTCCTCGCTCTAAAATATAAAATTCCCATGCTTATAGTAAATACAAAAAGAAGAAAAAAAGATCTCACTAAACACGACCTTACTTTTGAGCAGATAGAATATGACGACATATTAAAAAGCGGTTCGGACCTTGAGGGTAAGACTATAAAGCTCGTGCAGCGTTACACCAAAGCTTTGGAGACGAGGATCACAGAAGACCCTTCCCAGTACTGGTGGATACATAAAAGATATAAGACCAGACCGCCCAAAGAGCGGAATGGTCAAATCAAAGTTAAAAAAATATAAATCAGAATTTATACTACTAGGGTCTTACCTGCTTTTATACAGGCTGTGCAGGCTTTGATCTTGATAGTTTCACCATCTTTTTTTAATCTTGCAACCTGAAGATTCGGGTAAAAAACTCTTTTAGATCTTCCGGTAATATTTATACCGACTCCGCCTTTTTTCTTGGCCATACCTCTCCTGCAGTAAGAGCCTCCGAAAACAGGACCTTTGCCGCATATGTCGCAAACTTTTGACATGATAACCTCTTTATTTCAATCTGTAGATTTATTTATTTGAGCCTAAACTCAACAGTGCCGAAATATAATTATTCGTAAATAGAATTGCAAGACAAATTTAATTTTTTTATGCAGTTAAATCCAAAACTTGCATCTTTGAGTGTATTTATGTATTTTACGATCATTACTAAAGAAATAAAATAAGGGATAATAAGATGTATATTTTTAAAAAAGGCACGGTCTTACTCACAGTTTTTTTGGCGGCAGTGATCCTGACAGCGGATATCACGGAAAAAAAAGGGAATTTTTTGTGGCAAATAAATGATGGAAGGGACAGTATTGCGGCATATCTTTTAGGATCGATACATATAGTGCCCGATGACATTTATCCTCTGAGCGACAGGATAATAAAAGCATATCAACATTCGGATCATCTTGCAGTAGAGGCGGATATTAACAGCCCGGATGCGAAAAAGATCGGACAGTTAGCAATGAATAGAGGCCTTTATACTGACGGTTCCTCACTGACAGACGAACTGGATAAAGATACGCAGACAAAGCTCACGCACTTATTAGAATATACAGGTATCCTGGGAATTGAACAGGCAAAAATGATGAAACCCTGGCTTTTGGCAATGACCCTGCAGCAGTTGCTGATAGTAAAAAAAGGTTATGATCCGTCAAACGGTATTGATATGTATTTCTTAAGATCGGCACAAAGATCGGAAAAAAATATTTTCGAGCTTGAATCTGCCGAATTTCAGCTGGACCTTATAAGCGGATTTTCTGATCAGATACAGATACATGTACGTAGTTAGTAGTGAATAGAGAAACTCGATATGTCAGTATGAAATTATCCCTGAAGGATACAGCTTCATTGTGGAATCGATCTGACTTGTCAAAAAG
>JAWOER010000111.1:0-4663 GCA_046482655.1 Candidatus Delongbacteria bacterium
GTCCACATCCTGATACCCCGAATCGCTCATTTCCGGTCTTCTTGCTTCGAATTTTTTTGCGGTGCAGGGCATTATAGAAACAGAAACTATATTCTTGGCGTCTATTCCGGACTCTTTTGCGTAATATGTTTTTACCAGTGTGCCCAGCATCTGCTGTGGGGATTTACAGGTTGAAATATGATCCGCTAGATCGGGAAAAAATGTTTCTCCGAACTTGACCCATCCCGGTGAACAGGAAGTTATAAGCGGAAGAGTTCCTCCGGTCGTTGCCCTGTTTATAAGCTCTGATCCTTCTTCCATGATAGTCAGATCCGCGCTGAAATTAGTATCGAATATCTTGTCGAAACCAAGTCTTCTGAGAGCCGCATACATTTTGCCGGGAGTTGCAAGGCCTTTCTCCATGCCGAATTCTTCGGCCAGAGCTACCCTTACAGACGGTGCCTCCTGAACAACAACATGTTTCTCCGGATCAAGAATAGCATCCCACACCTGGTCAACTTCGCTTCTTTCTGTAAGTGCTCCTACAGGGCAGAAAACTGTACACTGTCCGCAGTTCACGCAGACGCTGTTGCCCATTCCTTCGTCGAAAGCTGTTGTTACAAATACTTTGCTGCCCCTTCCTGATTCGGTCAATGCGTCCACCGTCTGAACAGAAGAGCATACTTCAACACATCTTCCGCATGATATACACTTATTCGGGTCTCTCTGTATGGACGGACTTGTCTCGTCAATAGGAAGCTTATGCAGTTTCTTTGGAATTGTCCTGGTCGTCACACTCATATTATCGCAAAGGTCCTGAAGCTCGCATTTTCCGTTCGCCAGACATGCCGGACAATCCGTGTCATGGTCTGCGAGTATCATTTCCAGAACTAATTTTCTGGCGTCTCTGAGTTTTTTTGAATTAGTTGTCACCTTCATACCATCGGCGACGATCGTAGTACATGCCCTTTCCGGTTGTCTGTTGCCTTCTATGTCAACAACACATATTCCGCAGCTGCCGGATGGCTTAAGGTCCGGATGGTAACAAAGAGTCGGAATATAGATACCGTTCTCTTTTGCCGCTTTAACTATTGTGTTTTCGGAAGAGGTCTCTACAGACTTTCCGTCGATCACAAGTTTTACAGTTTTTGCCATTTAACACTCCCGTTGATTTATTTTAATTTTCCAAGACTTTTTTAGCCTTTGTTCCTGCCTTGTCAGGATTACCTTGTGAATTTTATCACAAATGCGACAATAAGAATAAATATTATCGGCAGGAAAGTCAATATATAATTTATGTTATTTTAATTCGAAATATCAGAATATCATACCTGACGCGCAAATTTATTGGTTTTACTCGTCCTAATTTTTTTTCTTGTTTTAAATGAAGGCTTTATTTATCTTTGGAAAGTCGTTCAATAGAATAAATTGCTGACTGCTGATTTCAATCAATTAAATTGCCAATAAAAATAAGGAGCGAAAATGGATGTAAAAGGACTAAGATCAAAGCACAGGATGCTTAAAGAAATGTCCTATGAACCGTCTGTTCTGGATAGGGGTTATTCGGGAAAAAGTTTATATTTCAATCTTTCCGACAACACTATCAGGATCAAGGAAGTTACCGAAATGATGAAGGATAAATTCATCGGCGGCAAGGGGTTCGGACTCTGGCTTCTGTGGAACGGGGTGAATAAAGACACAAAATGGGACAGTTCTGAAAATCAGATCTGTTTTGCAAGCGGGCCTTTGGGCGGAACAACATCTTTTCCCGGTTCGGGAAAAACGCTTGTAACATCAATATCACCGACCACCGGAAGCGTGATAGACAGTAATGTGGGGGGACATTTCGGGCCGCTGCTTAAATTTGCAGGGTTCGATGCGATGGAGATACAGGGAAAAGCTGAAAAGGATGTAATAATCAGCATAAATTCCATAACAAAAAAACTTGAGATATTTGAAGCTCCCGAAGAGGCTCTCGATTCACATGTGGTATCTGAACAGCTCACAGAAATGTATTCTGAAAATGAGGACGAGAGGCGTAATATATCTGTCGTGGCTGCCGGCAGCGGTTCCGACCATACTCTTATAGGATGTTTGAATTTCTCGTGGTGGGACTACAGAAGAGACTGTACCAGAATAAAGCAGGCCGGAAGAGGCGGCATCGGATCGGTTTTCAGAAACAAAAAGATCAAAGCGGTTATTGTAAAAACACCAAATATGAGACCAAAATGGACAATAGAGCAAAGAAAAGAAAAACCGTAGTGATAAAATCTTAAGGAGAAAATTTCATGGATAATAAATTTGTTGACAGCATCATTGAAAAATGGAAAAGTGATCCTGATTTTGTCATTGAAATGATGCAGGATATACAGGACGAGGAAAGATATATTTCCAGAGCCGTACTTGAAAGGATCGCAAAAAAAACACTCGTACCCCTTTCCAGACTTTACCATATTGCTACTTTTTACAAAAGTTTTACTCTTACACCCAGAGGCAAGCATGAGATACAGGTTTGTACAGGCACAGCTTGCCATGTCAAAGGTGCACAGCAGTTAATCGATGCTTTCGAAAGAGAACTGGGTATAAAGGAGGGACATACTACAGATGACGGGATGTTTACACTGGAAGGTGTGCGCTGCCTGGGCTGCTGCAGTCTGGCTCCTGTAATAACGATCGACAAAGATCTTTACGGAGATGTAAAAACCTCCGATATCCCCAAGATGATAGAAAAATACATAGGAGGGGAAAAATGAATCTGAACGAACTTAAACAGATACAAAAAGAACAAACAGAAAAATTCAATTCATATAAGGCTGCGGTAATGGTCTGTGCAGGAACAGGATGTGTAGCCGCAGGCGGATTGTCTTTAAAGGACATGCTGGAAAAAGAAATATCACAAAGAGGACTCGGGGACAGTTTTATCGTTGTTCCCACAGGATGCAACGGATTCTGTGCACAGGGGCCCATAATGGTCATCCAGCCCGAAGGTATTTTTTATGAAAAAGTTAAATCCGGAGACATAAAAGAGATAGTTGACGGTTTAGAAAAAGGTGAACATGTAGAAAGACTTCTATACAAGGATGCCGCCTCAAAAAAGACAATCACAAAGATGGAGGATATCGGTTTCTTCGGTAAGCAGCAACTGATCGCACTCAGGAACAAAGGTGTAATTAATCCTGAAAACATTAACGATGCGGTAAAAAAAGGTGCATATCAGTCTCTTGCCAAGGCCCTTGAGATGACCGGGGAAGACATCGTAAAAGAAATAATAAAATCAGGTATCAGAGGAAGGGGCGGGGGCGGATTCCCGGCAGGAATTAAGTGGCAGGGAGCACTCGAAGCGTCTCAAAAAACAAAAGAGGCCCCTTTTGTGGTCTGCAATGCCGACGAAGGAGATCCCGGAGCATTCATGGACAGAAGTATAATAGAGGCGGATCCTCATGCTGTAATTGAGGGGATGATCATAGCCGGTCATGCTATCGGAGCTCACGAAGGATATGTTTATATCAGAAAGGAATACCCTCTTGCCATGCAGAGACTCGAAAAAGCTCTTGAAGAAGCAAAGGATAAGGGACTTCTCGGTAAGAACATTTTGGAAAAGGGCTTTGATTTTGATATTAAGATCCACCGGGGTGCAGGTGCTTTTGTCTGCGGAGAATCAACTGCTCTTATGCAGTCAATGAGCGGAAAGGCAGGCGAGCCGAAAGCCAAATATATTCATACTGTAGAATCCGGATACAAAGACAGACCCACGGTTCTTAATAATGTCGAAACATGGGCGAACATACCCGTAATAATTGAAAAAGGTGCAGAATGGTTCTCTTCCATAGGAAGCGGGGATGTGAGCCAAAATCCATGGAACGGAAGCTCAGGAACAAAAGTATTTTCACTGGTGGGCAATATTGTCAACTCAGGACTTGTTGAAGTTCCAATGGGAATAACCCTGAAGGAAATTATCTACGATATTGGCGGAGGAATACCTGACGGAAAAAAATTCAAAGCTGTGCAGACAGGCGGACCTTCCGGTGGATGTATTCCTGCAGAAATGCTTGATCTTCCGGTTGATTTTGACAGCCTTACAAAAGCCGGTTCAATGATGGGATCGGGCGGAATGATAGTAATGGACGAAAAGACCTGTATGGTGGATGTCGCAAAATATTTTATCGCCTTCCTTAAGGACGAATCCTGCGGAAAATGTACTCCGTGCCGTGAAGGCCTCACAGCTCTTTTGGAGATTTTAACAAGGATAAGCTCCGGCGAAGGCAGAGAAGGGGACATTGAACTTATGGAGGAAATATCTGCTACTATGGCAGAATCTTCACTCTGTGCCCTCGGCCAAACCGCGGGAAACCCGGTTCTGAGCACCATAAAATACTTTAGAGATGAATATGAAAAACATATCAGGGACAAAAAATGCCCGGCCGGAGTATGTAAACCTTTAATAAAATACTCTGTTAACGATAACTGTACAGGATGCACAATATGCGCAAAAAACTGTCCTGTAAATGCAATTTCGGGCGAACTTAAAAAGCAACATCTCATTGATCAGGACAAATGTATCAAATGCGGCGTTTGTTACGAGGTTTGTAAATTTAATGCAATCACTGTGGAATAGGAGGTTATAATGCTTGATATAATAATTAACGGGAAAAAAATACAGGTAGAAGAAAATACCACTATTCTG
>JAWOER010000124.1:0-2867 GCA_046482655.1 Candidatus Delongbacteria bacterium
TACGGCGCAGCACCGCGACGGCCCGCTCCAGATCGGCCTCGGGCTTGGCCGCCTGACGCCACTCGATGCGCGGATGTGCATTTTCCATTCCCCTCGGATATTTTTCCAAATCCCATACAGTGTCAATTATCTTTATCTTCGGATCATTGATCCCTTCGACCTTCTCTCTCGTATCATCATCTCCCTTTCCTATAGCTATGACAAACTCATCAACTATCGGAAGTATCGACTTTATCATTTCAACGACCGGGTAGTAGAGCTTAATACCGTTTTTGACCATCGAAAATCCGCTTATCTTCATTTATTTCCCTGCAAATGTGTTATTTCTATTTTCTGCAATATCATTGCACATTCTATCTATTTCACTTTTTGATATCATCAGATCATTTTCGGTTCTTTTTATTCTATCGAGCCATTCTAAAGGAAAGTTCTTAATCCTCTGTACCAGGATTTCGGGTTCACAGTGAGATTTCTTATTTGTGATCGTTAAAACTTTATGATCTATCTTTTTTTCCATTCCAGTGCCTTTATTATATTTTTTTCGCCAAATAAAAGATTTCTCAGAACCGGTATTAAATTTTCTGACCTGGAACTGTTGAAGCCCGGTTTAAATTCATCGAACATTTTTTTGAGCGTGACTTTATCGAACAGGATTTCAAGATCATAAAATTTTCGCGAGGAATTATGCAGTATCTTTTCGAAAAGTTTTTTCTTTAGACGGTTGTCATTCCCGTCAGCGATGTTAATAATTTCGTCAGGCGTAATTTTGTAATCCCAGTAACACTCTTTAATTATTCGTTCGATATGTGCATTTTGCAGCTTCATTTATGAATTGTTCCCGTTATCTTTAAACTGTATGTTGTAAAGCATTTTGTACTTTTCATTGGATATGACGAGTTCATCGTGCCTGCCGATCCCGGAAATTTCGCCTTTATCTATAACTACTATTCTGTCTGAATTTAAAATCGTTGAAAGCCTGTGGGCTATTACGATGACCGTTCTGTCCTTAGTAGCCATTTCGATAGCTTTCTGGACCTTCTGCTCGGCTTCGGAATCCAGAGCACTTGTAGCCTCGTCAAATATCAGTATCGGAGGGTCTCCGACAACAGCTCTTGCAATGCAAAGCCTCTGTCTCTGCCCGCCGGATAAATTGGATGCTCTGGGACTCAGCATGGTCTGATAGCCGTTCTCGAGTCTTTCAATAAATTCGTCCGCATAGGCTGTTTTGGCTGCTTTTTTCACATCTTCAAAACTGAGTTCTTTGTTCGACCCGTATCGTATATTGTTCTCAACTGTATCGTTGAACAGGATCGATTCCTGGGTTACTGTACCGAACAGGTCATGAAGATCTCTCAATTTTATTTTTCTAATGTCGGTATTGTCTATTTTTATGCTTCCTTCGTTCGGGTCATAGAATCTTTCGATCAAATTCACCAGCGTGGTCTTTCCGCCGCCGCTGACTCCCACCAGCGCTATCTTTTCACCTTTCTTGATTTCAAGATCAATATTGTTCAAAATAGTCTTGTTGCCATATTTAAATGATAGATTTTCTATCTGCAATTTTTCTTCAAGATCAGCTTTTTTAACTGCATCGGTTGGTTCTTTTATGGCTGGTTCTCTGTTAAGTATTTCAAATATCCTGTCCATAGAAACCAGTGCCCTTCTGATATCTGTATATTGCTTTGTGATCTGTTTCATGGGATGAAGTATAGAAAAAACAGCGAACAAAAACGCCGTAAAAGCTCCGAAACTCAGTGCGGTGCCCGGATCCAGGACCATTTTACCGCCGATAAGAAGGACAATTACACCCGTAAGTGTCCCGTTAAATTCCGAAAGAGGCACATTGACCGCCTGATAAAGATGAGATTTAAACCAGGATCTGTAAAAATTCCTGTTCTCTCTATAAAATTTTTCAATTTCGTGTTTTTCTTTAGAATACGATTTAACGATCTTTATTCCGTTAAAAACTTCTTCCATCTTCGAATACAGGCTTGCGTATGTTTTTTGTATTCTCTTGGAGTATTTTTTTATCTTTTTGCCTATATAAGTTATTGTGAAGGCAAATATGGGAACTACGACGACTACATACAAAAACAGCCTGGGATTTATGAAAAGAGCTATTAAAACATAAATGACTATCAATGTAATATCTCTCAGAGAGCCGAAGAATGCCTGAATGAACTTATTGCTGACAATAGTCACATCTGAAGTGAGCCTGACTTGAAGATCACCGATCTTATTGTCCCTGTAAAAGCTCATAGACAGATCGAGATATTTTCTAAATAAGATATTTCGAAGATGCTCGACGGTTCTGCCTCTTAAAGACCCGAAAGTGATCTTGTTAAGGTAAAAAAACAGATTTTTTAAAATTATAAGCAGGATCATACCTGCAGAAATTATCATGAGCAGAAGGTAGGGATCGGTGACCGCAAGCACAGATTTCAGAGAATCAATAAATGAATCGTAGATCTGCCGGTCCAAAAAGTTCGACAAACTGATCTGTGAAAAAAGTCCGTTCAGCGATGCAGAAGATCTTTCAAAAAAGCTGGCGAATGTTTTAATCTCCGAAGAAACTCTTTTTGGACCAAATACATAATCAAAAAGAGGAACGGCCATCGTAACACTGATACCGCTGAAAACAGCAAAGATCATCATTGTAAAAACTCCGGCGATCATAAGTTTCCACTGGCGGAGCATTATTTTTAACAGATCTTTTATGTTTGACACAGTTGAATTTTCCTTAAGCTCTTACATTTTTTACAAATATAAACAATTACTTATTTGCCAAAGGACGGGCCAAGCGCCGGTCTGGCGATGGTTACTTCGATCGTGTCGGTTCTGACGCAGATCCCGGTGCGTCGCGATAT
>JAWOER010000134.1:0-9454 GCA_046482655.1 Candidatus Delongbacteria bacterium
TGGGACAGTAGGGCGCTGCTGCCATTTTTTTCTTCTTCTTTTTGCTGTGAATTACAGCGTCAAAACCAATTACTCATATCGTCACATACCTTTACGTATGCTCCGCTAATCGTAAAGATTTCTCCTTGTAATTCTGTGCAAAAAGGAAGAAAAATCCCTGTATCCTTCTGCGTCGCATCAAAATTTAATCAGTTATTTACCGTTAAGTAAATTCCTTCATAAATTTTAATGATGCTCCTTGAAGGATTTTTGCATTTAATAAATAGAACAGATCGGGTAAATTTTACTTTATAAAATTAAAACAATTGTTTATATTACAGCGCGTATGGGGGATTAGCTCAGTTGGCTAGAGCATCAGGCTGGCAGTCTGAGGGTCATCGGTTCGAATCCGATATCCTCCACCAAGGCACCCGGAATACCCGGGGCTTTTTTATTTAAAATAGTTCTTAACAAAATGCTTAAAAATTCATATATTTAAGCTCTTCGATAATAACTTAAGAGGAAAGATTTATGAAACCGGTCGAACAAGAAGCAATAAACACTGTAAGATCTCTGAGCGTTGATGCTATCGAAAAAGCAAATTCAGGGCATCCGGGACTTCCTTTGGGTGCAGCACCAATGACTTATTCTCTTTTTTCACAATATCTTAAATTTAATCCGGACATGCCTGATTGGATCAACAGAGACAGGTTTGTCCTGTCCGCAGGACACGGGAGTGCTCTACTGTACAGCCTGCTTTACCTGCTCGGTTATAAGGTTTCACTAAAAGATCTAAAGAATTTCAGGCAATGGGGAAGTAAAACCCCCGGTCATCCTGAATACAGACATACCCCCGGGGTTGAGACAACGACAGGCCCTTTGGGTCAGGGGGCGGCGAATGCTGTCGGCATGGCAATTGCCGAAGCAATTTTGTCTGATAAGTTCAATACAAAAGACATAAGCCTGATCGACCACCATACTTACTGCCTGGTCGGAGACGGATGCCTGATGGAAGGTATAAGTTCCGAGGCTTCTGCTGTCGCGGGATATCTTAAGCTCGGTAAACTTATCATGCTTTATGACTCCAATGACATTTCTTTGGACGGTCCGACTTCTCTAACCTTCACTGACGATGTTAAAAAGAGATATGAAAGCTATGGATGGCATGTTATAACTGTAAATGACGGCGACAATGATCTTGATTCAATATCCAAGGCAATAAATAAGGCGAAAAGCGTAAAATATAAGCCCTCTCTATTGATAATAAAGACTACTATAGGCTACGGCTCTCCAAATAAATCAGGTACCGAAAAGGCTCACGGTGCACCACTTGGAGAATCTGAGACAGAACTTTTGAAGAAAAATTTCGGAATGGATCCGGAAAAGAAATTTTTCGTGAGCAAAAGTGCAAAAGCTCATTTTTCCCGGATAACGGATAAAGCAAAGGCAGAATGGAATAAATGGGAAGAAAAAAGAATTATCTATAAAAAGAAATATTCTGCAAAGTACAAAGATCTTGAAGCCTGTTTACAACTTGAAGTGCCTGCTGATCTGACTAAGATTGTACCTGAATTCAAATCCGGCGAGAAATTGGCAACAAGAGTTTCTAACCATACAGCTTTAACATCAGCCGGAAGAGCACTGGAATGGCTTGTAGGAATAGACGCTGATCTTAGCTGCTCAACAAAAGCATTCATTAAAGGAGCGGGATACTTTGATGCGACCGTGCGGAACGGAAGAAACATCAGGATAGGAGTACGCGAACATGCAATGGCTGCTGTGGCGAACGGTATATCCTGTCACGGCGGATTGAGACCGATAACCAGTACATTCTTCTCTTTTGTTGACTATATGAGACCCTCGGTCAGGCTTGCGGCTCTTATGGGGATCAATCCTATCTATGTGTTCACTCACGATTCTGTGGCAGTCGGTGAGGACGGTCCGACGCATCAGCCTGTAGAGCAATTGATGTCAGTCAGGATCATACCTAACCTTAAAGTTATCAGACCCGGGGATGCAAATGAAGTTGCAGAGGCATGGAAATATATGCTCAAAGAAAAACAGTCTCCTTTCGTTCTCGTGCTTTCAAGACAGAATATCGAGACGATCGACAGAAAAAAATACGCATCGGCTGAAGGCTTAACCAGAGGTGCTTATATCTTATCGGATATAAAGAAACCTGACCTGATCCTGATCGCGACGGGTTCCGAGGTTAATCTGGCTCTTGAAGTTCAGACAGAATTAAAAAAGAAAGAGATCTCTGCAAGGGTTATAAGCATGCCGTCATTTGAAATATTCGAACAACAGGATCAGAAATATAAAAAGAAGATACTTCCTGATGACTTAAACAAAGTATCGATCGAGGCAGGATCGACCTTCGGTTGGTCAAAATATACCGGACCTGATGGTCTGAATATAGGAATTGACACCTTCGGATCCTCCGCACCGGGAAATATAGTTATGGAAAAATACGGATTTGAGGCTTGTGAGATCTCGAAAAAAATAAGAAACTATCTTAAAAAATAAAAGTAGAAACAAAAATTGCATCCGTAGTTCAACTGGATAGAATACAGGACTCCGGATCCTGCGGTTGCCGGTTCGAACCCGGCCGGATGCACTAAATCTGGAGTATGATAATGTCTGAAACAATGCACGCTATAATACTGGGAATCATCCAGGGACTTACCGAATTTTTACCGGTTTCATCATCGGGACATTTGGCGATCCTTCACCAGGTTCTGGGTTTTGAGACCGAGTCTAATATCTTTTTTGATGTCATCCTTCATCTTGGAACACTGCTCGCTGTTGTCTATTTTTACAAAAACAGTATAATCGATATTTTAAAGGGAGCATTGTTCGGTATTAAGAGTTTACTGTCCAAAAAAGGGATCAGGGAATCCTTCTTCACAAGTTCAGACTCAAAACTGTTTACACTTATTTTTCTGGGAAGCATTCCCACGGCAATTATCGGAATAGCTTTTAAAGACTGGTTCGAATCACTTGCGGAGAATCTGTTATATGTAGGGATCGCGCTTTTTGCCACGGCACTGCTGCTAATAGCTTTCGAGCTCAAAAAGAATGCCGTCAGAAAGGTGGGTCAAATGAAAGTTTCTGATTCATTACTTATCGGAATAGCACAGGGAATGGCAATAATTCCCGGGATATCAAGATCGGGATCCACAATATCGACTGCAAAGCTGCTCGGGGTGGATAAGGAAGCAGCTGCAAAATATTCTTTCCTGTTATCAATTCCGGCTATATCGGGAGCATTTCTTTTAAAATTCAAAGATGCGGTCGAAGAAGGGATAAGGTACGAAAATTACATGCTCATCGGATTCATAATTTCTGCCTTAACCGGATATTTTGCACTTAAACTTTTAATATGGATGATCAAAAGCTCCAGCATGTATTACTTTGCGGCTTACTGTTTGGTTATAGCGACATTCTCTGTTATGTATTAAAGAACAGATATTTAAAAAGCCTCCGGCATCCCGCATAGCGGATCACTTTTAATTATTAGCAATAAAAATTTCTTAAAATATAACTTCACTATTTATTAAAAAATACATACTTTTACGCCAAACATTGAAAGGAGTTGAGTATGAATGTATATATTGCGATAATCATAGCTTATTTTGCGATGGTTATAGCGATCTCGTTCCTGACGAAGAAAGTGGCAAGTAAATCGTCGGCTGACTTTCTTGTCGCAGGAAGGAATATGGGTCTTATCGTCTGTGCAGTTGTTGTCGCTGCAGAATGGCTCGGAGGTATGAGTACGATCGGTGTTTCGGAAAAAGCCTTTAATACGGGCACGATGGTCCCGGTACTTTATAATCTTTCTACAGCTGCAGGTATGATAATTATAGGTTATACAGTAGCTTCTCACTACAGAAACAAAGATGTTCATACCGTGAGCGAGATGCTTAACCACCTGTTCGGGATAAGGTCTAGAAATGTCTCTGCAGTCGCTTTTTTGATAGCGTATGTAACTCTGGCCTATGTCCAGCTCCAGACCTGTGCAGGCCTCTTCGGGCCTATTATGGGTTTGGGATGGACAGAATCCGTTCTGATAGCTTCTCTGATAATAACAGTATACACATATGTAGGCGGTATGCATGCGTTGGCTGTTACGGGACTGATACATGTTGCCGCAATGTTTATAGGGGTCGGAATAGCTTTTATTTCGGGAATGTCGGATATCGGATGGTTCAGCGGTCTTTCGGCATCTCTCATGTCGCTTAATTCTGTAGATCCTGCGACTATGGAATCAGCATATGATGTGGTTCCCAAAAATTTTCTCAATCCGTTCAGTGCGGGATTCAATAATGCGTTCACTCTATTACTCGGAGGAGTCTTGGGTGGAATGGCGGGTCAGGCCAGTATTCAGCCGATATTCGGAGCCAGGAATGCTCAAACGGCTAAAAGAGCTGCCGTGCTTTCAGCTTTCATTATAGCGCCTTTCGGCATCATGATAGCTTTTTTGGGACTGCTGGCAAAAACAGGCGAATTTTTTGATCTGGGCACACTTACAAATTCAAAAATGGTTCTTTCTACACTGCTTACTTCTGAATCCTTTATAAACCCGTACCTGGGTGCTCTTGCTCTTGCCGGTGTTCTGGCTGCAATACTTTCCACTGTGGGTCCTGTTAATTTTGCCGTAGTGACCATAGCCACAAAAGATATATATCACGGCCTGATAAATAAAGAAGCTGTCGATAAAAAAGTTCTCAGAACTGCAAAAAATCTTGTGATCGTTGTAAATATTATCACTATACCTCTGGCTCTTTACATAGGGAAAAGCGTACTCGATGCGGCATATATTTCATACGCGATCAGGGCTATCGGAGCCATAGTGATACTTCTCGGTATATACAAAAAAGGCTGGATCAATCCTCTTGGCGTGCAGATGGCTTTTATCGGAGGAACAATTACTATAATTATATGCCTTATTGCTCAAACTATGGACTGGTTCTATGTCGATAAAACTTATGGAGCTGTCGGAGCGGCAATATTCTTCATAATTCTTGGTAAAATTATAGAAAAAACAAAAAAAGTCAAAACTTTATAAAGAGGTTAAAATGAAACAGAAAAAGACGATTTTGACCGACAATTCGAAGCTTGTGATGGAATCACTTGCCCGATCGGGATGCGATGTGTTCATAGGCTATCCCATTACACCGGCCAATCTGCTTTACAAATATGCCACACAGAGATTTCCTGTTGTTCAGGATGCGCCGGACGAAATAAGCACACTTCAGTGGATGGCTGGTTATTCAGCGACCGGACATATACCGGTAACAGCCACTTCATTCCCCGGATTCGCGCTGATGCTCGAATCTCTTAATATGGCATACATGATGGAGCTTCCGATGGTGGCGATACTTGTTCAGAGGCTCGGACCGTCAACAGGAACCGCAACAGCCGGCGCTCAGGGAGACCTTGCGCTTCTTAACGGAATGATCTCAGGCGGTCACGCCCTGCCTGTGTTCTGCCTTTCCAACGCGGAAGACTGCTGGGAAATACCGAATAAGGCCGCGAAAGTCGCCGCTGAATTCAGAACCCCTGTTGTGATCCTTACATCAAAAGAGATGATGATGAGTATAAACAGCTTCGATAAGGGCATACTTAAAAAGCTCACTCCGGCAGAAAGAAAATTCTATGATTCGGACGAGCCTTTCGTACCTTACGAACCGCAAAAGAATCTTGTTCCCGAATTCCTTCCGCTCGGAAACGATAAACACAGGGTAAGGATAACTTCTTCAACCCACGACACGAAAGGAATTCTTCAGCACAGCACGCCCGAAGCGCTCGGAAATACTGTCAGACTTAACGAAAAGATCGTTGAAAATGCAAAAAAGTATTCTTTTTATGAGCTCGACGAGCAAAAATGCG
The DNA here is from genome assembly GCA_046482655.1 of Candidatus Delongbacteria bacterium. GTDB lineage: Bacteria > UBA4055 > UBA4055 > UBA4055 > UBA4055 > SLFX01. Next base: position 5,872 of record JAWOER010000134.1, read on the forward strand.
ACACTATCATAGTTTCTTATGACGCAACAGCGGAGGCTGCAAGAGAAGCCGTCGGGATGATCAGGGAAAAAGGTAAGAAAGTTTCTCTGCTTATCTGCAAGACCATGATCCCTGTTCTTGACGAATATCTCAAAATACTTAACAAATACAAAAAAGTCGTCATAGCTGAGGAAAACCTGACGGGGCAATTCAGAAAGATCCTGTTCGGAAACCACGGAAAAGAAGGCATAACGGGAGTGAACGCCATCGGAAGAATGATATCTCCTGACGATATTGCAAAGGAGGTCAAATAATGGAAAATAAATTTATTTCTACTGACATTTCAATATTCTGTAAAGGCTGTGGACATCAGCTGATAGCCACTAACACAGAAAAAGCGCTCAACAAACTGGGGATGAGTACAAAAGATGTCATCTTTGTAACAGATATCGGCTGTCACGGGATACTGGACAAAATATCATCAACTCACACTTTTCACGGTCTTCACGGAAGGTCGGCCGCTCTCGCTGCAGGTACTGCGATGGGTCTTGAGAATCCTGATAAAAAAGTGATCGTTTTCATAGGGGACGGAGGATCGACTATCGGCCTTCAGCATCTCGTGGATGCCGCTGTCAGAAATGTGAACATGACCGTGATCATTCACAATAACATGCTTTACGGAATGACAGGCGGACAGACAAGCGGGCTCACCCCTCACGGCTTCAAAACAGAGACCAACCCTGACGGCAAACAGTATCAGAACTACGACCTGAGTTCAATTCTGTCAAACGCAGGCGGTTCTCATGTACGAAGGCTTGTCGGAATGGGAGACTTTTCAGACGAATTATTTGCTGCCTTTAAAGTTAAGGGATTTTCTTCGGTCGAGGTCATGGAGCTTTGCCCGAGCTATGCAGTTAAGTTCAATACAAGCAAAAAAGTGACTGATTTTATAGAGTCGGCAGGTATGAAAGTCAAACTGTTTGCCGAAAAGATAAGAGATCCCTACAAACAGAACAAAAGAAATATAAGTTCATCGCTTTTCGAAAATGATAAAATTATAGATGTTAAGTATAAGAACAAACTTAAAAAACCCCTCAAGATCATTGTCAGCGGGTCGGCGGGAGAAGGTGCACAGCTTTCTGCCGAACTTTTTGCAGAAGCAGCCGTTGCCAGCGGTCTGAACATTACGAAGAAGGGAAGTTACCCCGTTACCGTAGGAGTGGGATTTTCAACGGCCGAACTCATACTCTCACCAAAAGATATTCTTTATACAGGCATCGTAACTCCGGATATTTTCGTAATAACCTCGAATGACGGTTTAAATCACGCTAAGGCCAAACTTTCCAAAATGAAAAAGGGAATACTTCTTATTGACGCGACATTAAATCCTGTGGCTGTCGATCCCGGCGTGGAGGTGATCCAGTATAAGTTTAGAGAACTGGCTACTCCGAGATCAGCAATGTTTCTCGCACTGGACATTCTTCTAAAATATGTTCCGACATTCCCGGCAGAGGCATTTGAAGATGCTATTGCAGACTCCAAGATCGGAGCGAAATTCAATATGGAAGTTCTGAAAAAAGCGGAAGTTCCGAAAAAGTAGAGCCAATAAAAATACCCGGAAAAATATTCCGGAAAATACTTAAGCCCCCGGTTCGGGGGCTTAAATTTTTGGAGGAGGAGGAGTTATGAAGAAGTTTTGTTACGACTCTTATACTATGCGATTAATCAGAAGGTTCCGAAAAAAGTTTCTCGATCATATAAAACGGGATTTCCGTGATTTTTCCTTCCGAATATGGTGCCTGACTGACCTTATAGCCTTTTTTCGATTTGAACTGATCCATAAATAACGCCATGCTTTTCAGCCTTCCCGTCGATCCTGATTTAACTTCGATCGGGTAAACATTCCCGCCCCTCTGGATCAGATAATCAATTTCAGCGCTGCTGTTCCTGCTTTCCCTGAGCCAGTAGTATAAAGAATCTCTGTGGAAAGGATCTTCGTAAGCTAAAAGTTCCTGCCCGACAAACTGCTCGGACACTCCGCCCATATATACAGTGTTAAGATCGCTAACCATCATTGTTTTGGGATACAACCCGCTTATCGAATGAAGCAACCCGATATCAAGAAATAAAAGCTTAAAGTAACTGTGTTTGACCCCGGCTTCGAGCGGCATAGCCGACGCGCTTGTCCTCTTAACTCTCGTAACGACACCTGCCATCTCGAGCAGTTGGACGGCTCTTTTCAGATCGGCAGACCTTGTTTCGGGATCTACTTTCGAGTAAACATACTTCCTGCCCACCATCGAAGGTATTGAATGAAAAACAGTCTTAAGATGCATTATATCTTCTTCAGGAGCATATTTTTTGAAATCGTCGGAATAGGTATCAAGTATTGAGCGCTGGATCTTTTCGCACTTGTTAACATCACCCGACTTAACATACTCATCCACTACCTTAGGCATTCCTCCAAGCAGATAGTATTTACGCACAAGCTCAATAAGTTTGTCATGAATAACTTCATCTATTTTTTCAATTTTATGACCGCTGTACAAATAATCGTGCAAAGAATCATATCCCAATGCTAAAAGAAATTCTTTGAAAGATAGCGGGTACATGAAAAGGTATTGAATTCTGCCTACCGGAATGTTTATCTTTGCCCTTGAGAGCGCAAACTCAAGGAGCGATCCGGCGGCTATGACATGAAGTTCCGGCATTTCCTCATAAAAATATCTTAAAGCAACGATAGCCCTCGGACAGTTCTGGATCTCGTCAATAAAAAGAAGGGTTTTACCGGTTTTGATCTTTTCGCGTGTTGTAAAAACAATTTTTTCTATCATTTCCTTCGGGTCAAGAGAAGTGAAGAATTTTTCATATTCCGGATTCTTTTCAAAGTTTAATACTACAAAGTTCTCAAACTCATTCTTACCTAACTGCTCAATAAGGTAAGTCTTGCCTATCTGCCTTGCTCCCCGAAGCAGCAGAGGTTGTCTCCTTTCCTCGTTCTTCCATTCAAGCAAAGTTCTGTAAATATCTCTTTTAAGCATTTTAGCCTCGTTTTGTCAATATCCAAGGATAATATAACAAAAATTATGACAAAATCCAAGGATATATTATGCTGTTTTATGATATTTTCCAAGGATATTGCTTATTTTGAAACAGAGTCTATCGCCATCGCCATCATCAGCGAATTGAGCCTTCTTTCCGCGTCATCAGACCTTGAATTGAGTACCACGGGAACTTTTGCGCCCATAACAAGTCCTCCGGAATTTGCCTGTGCATGGAATTTATAGGCTTTAGTCAAAATGTTCGCAGCTTCAAGATTCGGCATTAGCAGAATGTCGGGCTCTCCTGCAACCTCGGACACATGCTTTTTACCTGCTGATGCTTCTTTGCTGATAGCAATATCGTAAGCGATCGGACCCTCGACAATAAAATTCCCCATTTCGCCGTTTCTGCTCATGGTCTGCAGAGCGTCGGCGTCAACGGTTGAGGGCACCTTCGGGTTTACAACTTCAAGCGCGGACAGAGCAGCCACTTTCGGTCTTTCGACTTCGATCGCCTTCATCAAAGTAGCCACATTTAAGGCTATAAGCTTTTTCTCTTCAAC
>JAWOER010000110.1:0-5137 GCA_046482655.1 Candidatus Delongbacteria bacterium
AGTAATTGACCTTAAAAATTTTGAAGTCAACGGAATTGACTTAAACTTTGAAGACAGGTCTGAAGAGAACCCGCTCAGCGTAAAACTGCCCCAAAACAGCCTTAAAGTAACTGATGTGCATTTTTAGGATATGGATAATGTTAAAGCTGATATACTTTTTACGACGGGCAGCGACAACGAACTTAGTTTCAGAGATAAAGACAAAAGCCTCAGGTTCAGGCAGAATATGAAACTTTCCGTATCTGTTATAAATGAAAATATTAACCTGAATTTAGCTCACAAAATAAGTGAACTTAAACTCTTCAGCGATTTCGCGAACCTTGAAGATATCGGGGATATAGATTTAGAAATCAAAGCTTCGTACGACATAAAAACCGATGAACTTGATCTTAACTCACTCGAATTCCTGTTCGCCGATATGGTAAGAGCTTCTCTCAATGCCCAAACAAGCGGTGTTACATCTAATCCGGTTGCTGAACTTGAGATATCGGAGATTTTCGCAGATGTAGCGAAACTTGCAAATTTCGCTGAGTCGAGAGGTCTTGCAGATCTCATGGGGACAGGCATAAAAGATTCGCAATTCAGCATAAACGGTATGAAGATAAAATATTCTGATGCCGACAGTCTGATAAGTGCAGATGCAGACTGGAAGTTCTCGGCGGGAAATATAACCTACGAAATGGAAGATGTTTATGCTGAAGTAAGCGGATTTACCGCTTCCGGAGAACTGTCCGGCTCATTAACGGACATGGTGCTGACAGAAAGTGCTGTTTCACTTGATGCGGCAATAGACAGAGTCGATGCGACTGTTGGAGACAAGGACTATTTTGTCGGCGGACAAAAGATAAGCATCAAACCTGTGCTCAACAGCGATTTCATGCCGGGCAGTGTCAGGATGACTTACGAGATCAAAGATCTGACCGGCGGAACAGTATCCGCCGAAATTGATGCGTCGTTCGACCTGAAGGATATGTCAGTGCCCGCACTTATCAAAAACACCAGAGCAGACATGAAATTCACCGCAGAAAGACTCCACCCGAACGAACTTGAGGAAACTGTTCCGCAGGATCTTTTTGTGACTATCCATAACGATCTCAGCTTTAAAAAGGGCATTATTGAAAACACATTTTCACTGTATTCGGAGTATGAGAAAGCAGAAGATCTAATGCTCACTCCTTTAAATGATCTTAGTATTTCGAACTATCTCAAAGCCGACATCAGCGGACATGCTGATGAAAAGTACAGACTGCTTGAACTGACCGCAAAAGTGAGCGATTTTCTGTCGGCGGAGATAAAAGATCTGTCAGCTGATCTGAAAACGATGGATATTTCTGTCGCGAAACTCGATGCAGAAATTGACCTCGACAGGCTTCTTAAAACGGGAAAATCAACCGGACTTGAGGCTATTCAGAACACGAGATCATACAACGGGCTCGTAAATGTAACCGCTGCCGCCTCAGGGAACATGAACAATGCGGAGGCCGATTCGAAAGTGAACTTCAGCATGACTCTCGATTCACTTTTCCACGATGAGATCGCCATAACCCGCGGACTGAGGATCACGCAGACGGTTGACCTCGCCTCGATGAATGTGCTCCTTACAGGCGATGTTGAAGTGAACGGAGCCGACTTTGACGGAATGCTCTCGGAAATGCAGATAGACGGGAATGTTAAGGTAAAGAACCGCATTTCCTATGCAGAATCCGGCGAGGTCAGGATACACGAGCTGAGCGCATCAGTACCTTCGGTTCAGGCTGATTTCAGCCTAACAGGGACGGCCGATGTATCCGACAGTCTCTACCCTTTCGATATAACGGCAAAACACAGACTGAAACTTCTCGAAAATTATTCTTTCGTGGAAGGCATCGGAGATATCAAAGGATCAGTTTCAGGCAAAACTCTGCTCAAAGGCAACATGAAGGAGGCAGTCGTGCAGCATACACAGTCACTGTCGGAAATCGGACTTGTACTCGAACTTGATACACTGGACAACAAGGTAAGCATCATAAACCTGAACGCCGAAATTCCGTTCAACGCAAAACTCGACCTGGAATCCCTTTCGCTTCTCCCCTACAACAGATACGATAAAATTCAGAATTACGACTTTTTGAACTACAATTCAATGAGAGATCAGTACAGGATCAACGGTCTTCCGGTCTCGAATTTCAGGATAGACACCATAGCCGTCTCGCACGAGCTGTTTACCGACAACATCAGAAACATTGATCTTGATATCTACTTCGACGACAATAAATTCTGCCTGAACAGATTCTACTATGAGCTTTTCGACGGCAACACCGCGGGATTTATGAGGCTCGATCTCGGTCAGGGCAATTTTGACGGTATAATAGAGAGAGCACAGCTTGATATGGCACTCAACATAACAGGTCTCAACACATACTACCTTACAGGCAAAAAGACAGGCAGAAGTCCCTCAACAGAAATGAATGTGATATTTAAGCTCAGCTCGAAAGGATTAGACTTTATAGAAAAACCTGATCTGAACGGAGAGATCAATATATCAAAAATATCGGAAGATGACGCAAAATATCTGCTCGAATTTTTAAACAAGAATACCGGCGATCAGACTGCGGGAATGGTAAAAAACATTCTAAATGCGTTCCCGGGCATCAAAGTTGAACTTTTCTCATTCACCATCAAAAACAACTTCCTATACACGCTCATCAGACTCAAAAAACCGTGCTATCTCGTCTATTTCCCTCTTGCGGAACAGATATCGCTCTCCAAACAGTCAATCAAATTCTATCTCGACAAATATGTCAGGGAAGATTTTTAATAAACAGGGGTAATTATGTACAGAATAGGCACAGGATACGATATCCACAAGCTTACAGAAGGCAGAAAATGCATGATCGGCGGGGTCGAAATACCTCATGATAAAGGACTGCTCGGTCACTCTGACGCGGATGTGCTTCTCCATGCGATAATGGACGCAATGCTCGGAGCCTTAGCCATGGGCGATATCGGCAAACACTTTCCGGATAATGAAGGCGAATATAAAAACATCGACAGCAAAGTTCTGCTCGGAAAAGTTTACGAACTCATCAAATCCGAAGGCTACGAAATTAACAACATAGACTCCACCGTCATCTGCGAACAGCCAAAGCTCAAAGACCACATCGACAAAATTAGACAGACAATCGCCAGCATACTCCAAACCGACATCAAGAACATCTCAGTCAAAGCCACCACCACCGAAAAACTCGGCTTCGAAGGCAGAGGTGAAGGCATAGCTGCAGAAGCTGTTTTGATATTGAGGGAAAATTTGTGAAACAAAACTACAACAGAGTAAAGCACATCCTTATCGTTATAAATTCGCTGATGGCGATCCTTTTCGGTCTGGTTTACGGAGTTAGAACGATGGCAGGCGGTTATACTCTGCTTTGCGTGGCAGATCTGTCAATGGCCGCTCTTTTCACTGTAGTGTTAATATGGTCTTTAAAGCATCCTGAATCAAAGATGCAATATTTTACTGCTGTAACATTTATGTGCATCTTTTTTATTTATATGTTCGCATCCGGCGGTATTTCTAATACCGGCTATCTCTGGTCTCTGATAATCCCGCTCTGCTCGATCTTCATGCTTGATTGGAGATACGGCATGTACTATTCGGTCGCATATTTTCTTATGATGACCGCGGCGGTCTGTATCGATTTTTGGGGATTAGCCGAACTGAATCTGCCCGACCAGGAGACCTTGGGCAGACTGTTTACAATATATATCATTTCAGGTATAGTCGCTGTGGCTTATGAATTCAATAAGAGGAAGATCGAGGCTGATCTCATGACTGCCCGGAATAAAGCAGACAGTGCAAGCATGGCGAAATCTGAATTTCTCGCAGTGATGAGTCACGAAATACGCACACCCCTTCACGGAGTTTTGGGTTCTACAGATCTGCTTCTCGGGACAGAGCTTGATCCTGTGCAGAAAGAATATGCGGAAATTGCTAATGTTTCTGGTAAAATACTTCTCGGAGTGCTTGATGATATTCTGGATTTTTCAAAGATCGAAGCAGGAAAACTCGAACTTGAACTTATTGAAACCGATATTGTAGAGCTTGTAAAAAAAACAGCCAAGATGATCAGCTATCAGATAGAAGGAAAAAACATCAAACTTGATCTTGATATAGATAGATCTCTACCCCGTGCTGTTATAATCGATCCTATCCGTTTAAGGCAAATTCTCGTAAATCTTCTGAATAACGCGGTCAAATTTACAGAAAAAGGAGAGATTTTGGTGAAAGTCTCTTTTACATCTCTCGAAAATGGAATGGGCTCCTTTAAATTCTCGGTCCGCGATACAGGCATCGGAATAAGCGAGGAGCAGAAAACAAGACTGTTCAAAGCATTCTCCCAGGCTGACAGCTCTATTACGAGAAAATACGGCGGAACCGGTCTGGGACTTATGATCGCCAAGCTGCTGGTGGAAAAAATGGGAGGAAAGATCTGTCTCGAAAGCGAACTCGGAAAAGGTGCGGAATTTTATTTTACTATCGAGACACGGTATAAATGAAATTGTAAAAAAGGAGGAAAAATGGTAATAGAACACGATAAAGAAAAACAGCTGTTTTTTGCAGAAGTAGAAAATAAAAAAGCAGTACTTGAGTATAATAAGGTTGACAAGAACACTCTTGATTATTATCATACTTTTGTTCCTGAAGAATTAAGGGGGCGCGAAATTGCTTCAAAAATAGTAAAAGAAGGTATGGAATATGCAAAAAATAACGGATATAAAGTAATTCCGACCTGCCCTTTTGTTAAAGCTTTTGCAAAAAGAAATCCGCAATTTGAAAACATTATAAGAAGGAGCTGATATGAAGATAGTTATAGTCGGTGCAGTAGCATGCGGGACAAAAACAGCCTCAAAGATCAGACGGCTCAGCAAAGATCCCGAGATCGTATTAATAGATAAAACAGATATAATTTCATACGGAGCATGCGGTCTGCCGTATTTTTTGTCGGATGAAATTGACAGGATAGAAAAACTTTACTCATCAAGAAAAGGTCCCAGAAATAAAGAATATTTTGAAAATGAAAAAAATATCGACAGAGTTCTTTTGAATACAGAGGCATTGAGTATTGACAGGAACAGGAAAATTTTGACCCTAAAAAATCTC
>JAWOER010000221.1:0-6249 GCA_046482655.1 Candidatus Delongbacteria bacterium
GCAAGAAAGCAGCTGGCGTAATAGGTCGCTGCAAAGATCAGAAAATGAGTGTTCTTTACAAAAAAGTCTTTTGTTTGCTGCCAAAACACAAAGGGTATCAGCGTTAAAGGAATAAATGTGTTTATTATTCTGTAATATGTGACAGGATCAAAAAGTTTGTTGGTCTCGTCGAACCGCAATTTACCAAAAGAATACAATATACCGCTTTCCTGTGCAGATTCTGTTACCATGAATTTTCTTAACAGAGTAAATACCAAAACTGCAGGTATAAAGGAAATCAGACTGAACAACACCTTCTTTTTTTCTTTTATAATAAATACATAGTAATACAAAGAAGCAGGGACCAAAAAAAGTATCGTTTCTCTGTTAATTACGCCTATGGAAAGGACTGCTGCCATTATTATAAAATTGTTTTGTTTTAGAGACATAAAAAATATCAGTATCAGTATATGTGTCAAAAGATCGTGAACATCGTAAAAATCCCATACAGGAAATCCGAAAGTGTGCCTTCCCGCAAGAAACAAAAGAGTAAGAAAAAAAGCGGTATCTTCTTTAATACTATACATTTTCAAAAACAAAAATAATACGATCGGTACCATCAGCGACAGTATGACGGTTATTATATAAAAATTCGTATCGACATCAAAAGGCATAACACCTGCAATATAGGGCAAAAGCAGCCTGTAACCGAAATTTCTCGAAACAGTCTCGTCGATACCCGGAGCCGCCAGTGCCATCTGTCTGTAATTCTGAATATCCGGAATTTCTGAATATGGAGCCTGTGATATGTCTATTCTGCCATAATAAACTATCATGATCACAGTTGCTATAAAGATAAGTGCGTACTTGTTTCTCATGGCATAAATATAACTTAAAATACAGGCAAGGTAAATAAAAAATTGAGAAATAAAAATGTTTCAAACTTTGACAGACTGGCTTATATTTATACCATTGTTTTTAAAAACCCGAGGAAGACTTATGAAGATCAACACCAATCCGGTCAGGGGAATGAAAGATTTTTTGCCGGGCGAAGCTGAACTGAGAGAGAAGGTCAGAAGAACGATAATTGATACATACACATCATTCGGATATAGAAAAATTGAAACTCCGGTACTTGAACATCTTGAGCTTTTGTGCGGCGGGGACGGCGGCGAGAACGAAAAGCTCATCTTCAAGGTGCTCAAAAGAGGTAAAAAGCTTGATATTGCCAATGCGAAAGAAGAGAACGATCTTGCAGACTCGGGTCTCAGATTCGATCTGACCGTGCCTCTTTCCAGGATATATGCCAACAACCAGGGAAACATACCATTACCGTTCAAAGTCATTCAGACCGACAATGTATTCAGAGCCGAGCGACCACAAAAGGGCAGATACAGACAGTTCATGCAGTGCGATATTGACATCATAGGAGAAAAGGATATAACTGCAGAAATAGATCTGCTCATGGCTTCGTCCCAGGCACTTCTCAATATCGGATTCGAAGACTTTACGATTAAAATTAACGACAGAAATATACTTCACACAATGGCTGAAAAATGGGGGTTTGACAAAATAGATCGTGACAGTGTTTTTATAACAATGGATAAGCTCGATAAAATAGGTGCCGAAGGAGTCAAAAAAGAGCTTAAAAGCAAGAATTTATCCCAAGACGCCATCGTTGCAATGATAAGGGATATATACCGCTTCGAAGCGGGAGAATTTAACCACCTTTACCTTAATGACCATGTGAAAGAAGTCATTGAAGGCCTGGATCATATTTCGAACGGCAAACTTAAAATCGAATTCGATCCCACACTCGTTCGCGGGATGGGATATTACACAGGCATGATCTACGAGATCAAATACAAGGATTACCCCGGCTCGGTCGGCGGCGGCGGCAGGTACGACAAAATGATCGGCAAGCGCATCGGCAAAGATGTACCCGCATGCGGATTCTCCATCGGCTTTGAGAGAATTGTTGACATACTTCTGGAAAATCCTCAAAAGCAGGACACACGCGAAAAACTCGCGATCATCTTCGATCCGGAAAAAGACGATATCAAGCAGATCTATACCGAAGCCGATGCTCAAAGAAAGAAGAATAACCACATAGTCTCCGTCGTCAAAAAAGATAAAAAGTTCGGCAGACAGCTCAAGAAACTCCTGGAACAGGGGTTCACCAGATATGGAGAACTGACAGATAATTTCTCAGGTTTTACGAGTAAGCCGCTGGAAGTGAAGGATTAATATACAGTGCCTTTAGTAGAACGCTGTATTTGAGGTGATTTTTCTTGACGCGGCTAATATTATTGTTTACATTATGTTGTATGTAGAAACCGAACGATTGTGTGGTTTAAGCGAACAAAAAAGGATTGCATGAATATTCTTGCTGAAATATTCTCTTCAAAAGTCAGATCCGAGTTTTTTCGTATTCTTTTTGGATAAAAAAAGATGAAAACTACAAAATCGTTTTTGTTGATCCAAAAGGGACAACCAATGCAGACTATCAAAATAAAGTTGATGAGTTTGAAAAACTCTTTTTAGAAAATGGAGAAGCGAAAGTGTTTGAGTATAAGAAATTCAAAATTACTTTTGATCTCAAATTGGTAACAAAAGATATAAGTATTGTAAGTGATAAATATGAGGAATATTGGCTTAAGAATAATGATTTTAACTTTTTGAGCTAATGATGAAATATACTAAAACACAAATTAAGGAATATTTTAGCGATTATATTAAAGCAAACAAAAGACGAAACATTGAGAAAAATCGGAATTTCCGATTTTTCTACCAAGCCTACAAATTACTACAATCTTGATGTGATTATTTCTGTAGGCTATAGAGTAAAATCTCTTCGTGGGACAGAGTTTCGTAAATGGGCAACCGCAAGACTCAAAGAATACATCATCAAAGGCTTTACTATGGATGATGAAACTCTCAAACCTTCAACAAAAGGATTCCGGAATGGCAAAAGAACTTTCAGAGATGACACTAAAAGAATTATGGCAACTGTTCCCGGTCGTGCTAAAGGAATATAATGATGCCTACCCGGACTGGTACGAGATCGAAAAAAGAAGGCTTATTGATCTGATCGGAGAGGGGGATATTTTTCGGATTAATCATATTGGGAGCAGTGCAGTAAAAGGTATGCTTGCAAAACCTACTGTTGATATTTTACTTGAACTTAATGAGGAAATTGATCTGAACGAAATCAGTCACAAGATATCGAACCGGGGCTGGATATTAATGTCATCTCAGGAAAAGCCATATAAGAGCAGGGTGTTCAATAAAGGTTACACAAAGCAGGGATTTGCAGAAAAAGTTTATCATCTGCATGTTCGATATGCGGGAGACTGGAATGAATTATATTTCAGAGATTATTTGAACGACAGTAAGGAAGCAGCTGAAAAATATGCTGTGCTTAAATTAGAGCTGATTAAAAAATTTAGAGATGACAGAGACGGATATACGGATGCTAAATCTGATTTTATATTATACTGCACTGAACATGCGAGGAAAAAGTATGGCGGCAGATATAAAGTAAAATGAATTACACGACCCATGATTTGTGAATACAAAATTCCTAAGAATTTATTGAAATAACGCTTGATGATCCGGAATTATTTTTTCAGAATGCAAAAGATCAGTTGGTTTGTATTGATGAAATACATCTTAAACCGGAACTGTTTTCCTTGCATAATCATAATATTTTTATTATATTATTGTTTCAATCAAACATACTTTAGCAGCAAATTAATACAAATATCCGGAGGTGCAAAATGTCCGTAAAAAGAATATTACTCATAGGCAGATGGGGCAAAACTCATGCATTTGCCAAGGCGATTGTAGAAAAAAGCCCGCAAACAACAGAACTGTACTGCTATATGGATAAGCCCAACGCAGGTATTGTGGCTTTGGCAACGGATTATATGCTGGGAGACATGAAGGATAATCAGCGGATCATAGATTATGCAAAAAAAAATGAGGTCGATTTCGTGTTGGCAGTACCTCATATGTCACTGTGTAACAGCCTGATCGATGATCTGATAAGATCCAATATCCGTTGCATCGGTCCCACAAAGAACTGCAGCCGGCTGGAAACCAGCAAGAGCTTTTTGAGGCAGATGTTAAAAGAGACCGGACAGGGGCATGTGTCTCCTGAATACAGGTCGTTCAGTAACAAAGAGGATGCTTTGGACCATATCCGCTCAATTGATCATGATGTTGCAGTAAAACCTGCCGGCGTCACAGAAGGTGACGGGGTAAAAGTGGTCGGAATGCAGCTCAAGGACAGATCCGAAGCAGAGGACTATATCAGCGAGATCTTTGATAAAAATATCGGAGGGATCGCCGAGTTGATCATCGAGGAAAAGCTTGAAGGAAAAGAATTTACCATCCAGGCTTTTGTTAACGGTGAGACCATAGTGGGTATGCCTGCTACTCAGGACTACAAGCTCCTTCGTGAGGGTGATGAGGGCCTTAACACGCCGGGCATGGGTTCTGTCAGTCTGCCGAACCACCTCTTACCTTTTTTGAGCGGGGCAGAGTACGAAGAATCAAAGATCATAATGCAAAAAGTCGTAAAACATCTGACAGATAAATACAACGAAGTCTTTGTAGGATTTCTTTCCGGGCAGTTTATTAAAACCGGAGAAGGTATCAAAGTGATCGAGTTCAATGTACGCCCCGGAGACTCCGAGATACTGAATATAATTCCGATCTTAAAAACCGATTTTGTGGAAATATGCGAGGCAATGATCGATAACAGACTGAGCACGATAGATATTGCATTTGACAAAAAAGCCACCGTATGCAAATATATTGTTTCGAAAGGGTTCCCGCATCCCAAAGAAGATATGTATATGGAGATAAATGAAGAGGCAATAAAAAGGGCTGGCGCCGACCTCTTTTATTCCTGTTTTTCTGTAGGCAAAAACACATATAAGCCCAGCCCGCGAGGCGTTGCGGTTACTGCAAAGGGAGACACGATCGAAGAAGCTTATCAATTGTGTGAAAAGATGTTGGATGATAATATAAAAGGCAAAGATATCTGGCACAGAAGGGATATCGGAAAGGTGGAATTACTGAAAAAAAATACATGGGAGTAAAAAATTATGATCTATATTGATACAATTAAAGGTGAAGACTATATGGCTGTTTACAGGATGGCCGGTGAAATTGACGGGATCGTGCAGCATGCCGAACATGTATATAAGATCATGGCCGATCATTTTACGGATTCCTTTTTTATTGCACGCGAAAAAAGGGAGGACGGCAGTTCTTTTATTCTGGGATTTATGATGGGCTTTATATCGCAGAAATTTGAAGGTCAACTCTTTGTGTGGCAGATCGCAGTATCTGCAGAATCGCAGGGAAAACATGTCGGATCGGCACTTTTAAAACATACTCTGGAGCATGCCCGCAGATCCGAACAATGCAAATCAGTCATGGCTACTGTTGAAACAACAAACATCGGATCTCAGCGTCTTTTTGAAAGCCTCGGATTCACGATCGAGTCTAAAAAGTTCAAAAATCCGGGACAGATCCTTACAGTGGAGAGCGGGAAGGAAGCTGTCGTGAATTATTACGGAAGCGGAACCGACCAGATCTTTTACTTGATGCGTACCTGATGGGCCAATAAAACAGCCGGAATATAAATATTAAACTTCTAATTCATTTTTGAAACTTATTCTGTCAAAAACGATATTTTTTTTGTACATTTATCTGTGAGTTTGTTAATTAAATAAAAAAGAAGTTTTTATGAAAAACAAATTTGTCATACTGGGAGCAGGCGGGGTCGGGACGGCGATCGGCGCGGCTCTTGCGGAAAAATACTATGAGGAGACCCTACTCATCGGGAGAAAAGCTCATGTGTTCGCCATTAACCTGAAAGGCTGTAAGATCACGGGATCGGTCAACAAGACGGTCAGGGCAAGAGCCGCGGAAGAAATAGATTTCCTTTTGGAAAATACTCTCCTGATCGTAGCCGTCAAGATCACGGTTCTTGAAGAAACGCTCAGGAATATCCAGCCCTACATTACAGATACTACTACGATCCTGCTTGTCCAGAACGGCTACGGGGTTAAAAATATTGTGAACAGAGCTCTGTTCGGTCTGGTCGATCCTGAGAGTATTTTCCAGGCGATCGCCACTATGGGTGCTGTACTCGGTGCACCCGGCCAGCTGGAACTTTATCCGGGCGGCCTGAAGGCGGAAAAAGCGTTCGCGGATTCGGTTTACGGAGAGATATTCAAAGATACCTTCCTCGAT
>JAWOER010000046.1:0-2761 GCA_046482655.1 Candidatus Delongbacteria bacterium
TGGTAGAAGCGGTCCAGCGTCAGTGCGGCACTTCGTTTTCATTCTGTGACGCAGAGGAGAAAGCGTACCTGAAAGATGTCGAGAAACTTATATCGAAAAAGATCCCGGTAATAGACGAACACCATTATCCCTTAATTGATCATAATCCTGTTAAGACGGTGAATAATAACAGAAATAATAACAGATCAAGACCGTTTTTTAAGAAAAAATTTGCTTAATATAACACCGAGCAGTATCAGCAGTCCTGCAAGTGTCAGATATTTACCCGTATTATAAGGCTTTGAAATGTATTTGAAAGTGATCTTGTGATCCCCTTCGGACAGTTCGAGCGCTCTGAAAGTAAGATTGGCTTTTAAGATCTCAAGCTCTTCCCCGTTCTCATCATACGCATGCCAGTAAGGAAAATAATTGTCTGTCATAACTACAATGCCTGCTGAATTCATCGAGACTTCAAGCTCTATCTCATTACCTGCGTATTCATAGCTGACAACCTTTCCCGTTACCTGAGCGTTCCCGTTCCTGACGATTGAGGGTTCTTTTTCCAGAATAACTTTTGATCTGATGTCAAAATCCGATCTCAGCCTCGATACGATATTATCTTCGCCGGTGATAAGCTCATAGCCAGAAACGATGTAGGCTCTCGGCATAAATTTAGAATTCTGCATCACTTCGCCATGACCGTCCTTGTCTTTATAAAGCAGAAATCTTGCACCCGAGAGATTGATGAAATTATTCTCTTCGTAGTTATTAATATTGTCAAAGAAATTTTTGTCTGTATTGACTCCCTGATCATTTATGCCTCTGAATTTCCTGAACCATTTAAGCTCGTTGTCATGAAAACCCCTGACCGTGGAAACCCCGTGGATCGGAAGCTGGTTAGTTCCGAACATATTGATGTCAAAAACTCTGAAATGACCGTCTTTAGCCTCGAGTTCCCTGATCTGTTTTGTCAGATCAATGTCGTTGAACTTGATCCCGAGCCTGTCCTTATCTACCGTTTTAATAAATTTTCTGTTCACTCTGTACGAATCGGCGAAAATAAGCACAGAAATTATCGAAATGAACACAAGCGAATTATATGTCCGCTTCAAATAGAAATACACTGCGAAAAGCGAGCCTGAGACCAGAAAAGCGGAGATGAGAACTCCGTTCCTGATAACAGACAGATATTCTTCCGAAGGCATTTTGGGCGGATCGAAAATGTTCTTATAGAGATCGAGAAGACCGCTGAGTGCGATTGAGCCTATAAACCCGGCAAACAGAACGCAGACCGCCGTGATCAGAACTTTTTTGGACAGTGGTTGAGATTCTTTCTTTCCCTCTCTGATTCCGATAAAATGATCGATCAAAAGAGCCGATACTGCTGCAAGTACGAATGAAAGAATGAAAAGTATCATTCCCTGACCGCGGAAAAGTTTAACTCCGGGAACGATCGTGTATGCCAGTCTGAACAGCGGTGTGTGATCTACAAGCGAATAGAGCAGAGTAAAAAGCCCGAATGATGCGAAAAATATTATATCCTTCCTTCTTTTCCCTCTGCATAAAAAAAGAGCAAGAACGGTCAGAAACAGAATTATTACGCCTGAATACTCGCTGTTGAGCTTGAACGGGTTTCTACCCCAGTATGAGTTGCCGCCCTCTTCCAGCATTTTTTGCTGTTCTTGAATATCCTGTACATGCGACATCCGGTTCTCGCCGCTGAACTCGGGAACGATGAGGGAAAATGCCTCCTCCGGATGGATTCCCCAGCTTATCGCGTGCTCGAATGAAGTCTTGGCCTCGGTTCCCCTGATCGAAAACTCTTTTGAATAGATATACGGCGGAAGAAGCTGAACTGCTCCGATCAGCACCATTAATGCTATGCCTGCCCAGAACAGAACGAATTTCTTTGAGACCGGCTTGATGCTTTTTGAGGCTGTATATTCTAAAACAACTCTGTAAACTGTAAAAAAGAAATAGATCCACAGAGCGAAATATGTTGTCTGAATATGGGATGAAAGTATCATCAGTCCCGCAACCGATCCGAAATAAATGAAATTTTTGTATCCTTTTCCTTCAAGACCTTTATTGAGGAAGTGAAACCCGAGCGGCAATAGAGCCGCCACATACATTTTCGCGTCATGGCCGGGATAAACTAGAGTCACTATCATAGGCGCGGTCATATATGCGACCGAACCTGCAAATGCCGATATTTTTCTAAGCCCGTAATTTTTAAGGAAAATGTACATGAATATTCCCGAAAGAAAAACATGCAGAACCAGCTTGAGACCGAGAGCCTTGTGCATCGGAATAAAGAACTGGAGCACCGCGGCCGGATAAAAAGTGTCACCGTGCATGGCGTCAACAAAAGGAAGACCGCACGAAATAAACCTGTCCCAGAGAGGCATTTCACCATATTTCATCACGAAATCAGCGTAAAATTTACGGAAAAATATTCCGCTTTCAAGCTGATCCGAGCTAAAAAGGACTCTGTTCGTGAATAAAAATTCTGAAAACAGCACTATAGTTATTACGAGAAATATCAGATACGGTATATATTTTTTTTTGCCTGTCAAAAGAACCTCTTTTCTACATTTTGATCGTTCCGCCGCTCGTCATCAGCTTAAAGAGCTCCTGATTATTTTCTGTCTGATTTATCTTTTCCTTCATAAATCTGATCGACTCTATATTATTCATGGGAGCAAGCATTTTTCTCAAGATCCAAATTTTATTCAAGGTGGATCTTTCCAGCAGCAGCTCTTCTTTTCTCGTACCGGATTTA
>JAWOER010000050.1:0-2576 GCA_046482655.1 Candidatus Delongbacteria bacterium
TCTTTCGTGCGATCATTTCTCTTTTTATCCCGCTCCAGTCCAGCGCAAAGATTGCTGTGACCGAGAGGACAAACAAGATCATCATTGTTTTTTTCATAACTAAAATCTCCTCTTTTGTTTTATTTTAATTCATATCCGAATGTTACCATATGTGTCATTCCCAGATCATCCATATGTTTCCACGCATAATCGAACTTTATTCCAAGATCGTTCATCTTAAATCCGATCCCGAGTCCGGTCCCCATCAGGTTCAGACCGCTCTCACCGTCGTCCTCGTCGCCACCCCCTTCAGCACCTTCGGGAATTGAAGTGGAGGATTTGAGCAGGCCGTATTCGTCATTATCGATCTTACGGCCGAATCTTGCAAAGAACATATCATTGTAGGAATATTCCAGTCCGAGAGTAATATACTCTGCATTATCGGAAGGGTGCGCGGCCTCAAAAAGCGTTACAAGCTTATTGACATCATCATCAACTGCCGTCCAGCTTGCGCCGAATACAAAGAGCATCGGCAGAGGTGTATCTTCTTTAATATAAGTAAAATTACTTCCGAAATTTCTGATAGACATTCCGAAAACAAGTGACTGCCAGCCCGTATCATAATAAGTTCCGACATCTCCGGCACCCACCATAACACTCTCGTCGGCAAGATTTTCCGTGATCAGTTTTAATGTTCCGCCCACAAAAAACTTGGGTGTGAGCATTTGTGCATATGTTGCACCGATGAACATGTCGCTTGCACTGAATGTTCTGCCTGTACCGGTAGGATTTAAAGGAGTCGTTTCATCCATATCGCCTGTTGTAAGGTATCCGAACTGAATTCCGGCAGCAGCGTTCATTTGGGGAAGCGGATATGACATTCCCGCAAAAGAATACTGAATATCTGCAGAATACATATTGTGAGATGCGATAAATTCAGAATTTTTGACATTTATAAGTCCAGCAGGGTTGTAATACAGACTGGAGGCGTCATCGGAAAGACCTATAAAAGCTCCCCCCAGTGCCATTCCCCTTGCCGTAACATCCATTTTTAAAAATGTCATACCGGCGGTTCCCGCTTTATCCTGCGAAAACGCAGAAAAAGTAATTGCGGCAGCAAGCGTGATCAAGATAAGTATTTTTTTCATTTTGAACCCCCGTCGTTATTGATATCGAACCAGTCTATCATTGTATTGAACATATCATTTATCTGACCTTCTGAATTGTCTAAAAAATATGTCGGCATAGCAAAAAATGCGGTCTTGAAAATATTTCCCGGAGCAACATATCTTGTTGCCACAGAGCCCGATCTTTTTAAAACAGGAGAATGAACTTCACCCTCCCCATAGTCGGTATTCCACAAAAAGTGCTTTATACCCCCCATTTCCGTATCGACAGTAAATGAATCGTTCTCGGCAGTTTTGGGAAGATCGTAAATAGACTGATATTTATAAACGATCTCGCCTTTATAAGCCTCAAAAGTGGGAACTCCGGTAAAGACGGTCGCACTGTCTTTTAGCGCCAGTTTCTGTATCCAACCCGGTCCTATTTCTTTGTCCCACCATGCGGTATTTACGCGCTCGGGATCGATCCTTAAGGGCTTAAAGTTCTCGTCTGTTATATGCTCATAAACAGTTGAACCGATATAATCATAATTATCCGTCAGAGCGTGATCATCAGGTGGATTTGGACTGTTCTCAAAGAAATATGTTTTCTGCTCGGGGAATGTAACGGAATAGATCCCGAGATATTCGTTAAAAAACTCCCTTGTCCCGCTGCTGATATTTCCCACAGCAGGTGCATTCGGGTCAAATACCTGTTTGAACGGAGGCTCATATTCGTTTATCGGCAGCTGATTGGGGGAAGTGTAGAGTTTGCCCATCAGTACCGAGTTGCCCATCAAAAACAGGTTGCCGCCCACATCAAGCATGCTGGATAGATATTCATTATATCCTGTGAACGGAGGCTGTCCGGCAAAATCCACGCCTTTTGCATTACTTCTGTCATCGGAAGCTATAATTACAAGTTTATACCGTGTAAGTTCTCTTACATCAGGTGAATAATAGGCTCTTTCGATCGGATCCTTATCAACGCTTAGTGTATCTCCGGTTTGAGGATCGATCTCATAAGTATAATCCCACCCCGTAGTGTCCAGCTTTGCATAAAACTTTTCTATTGTATAGGATCTCATCAGATCTGTCGCGGTCTCTACGGGTTCCAATCCTGCATCCTCAAGGAGTGATATATAGAAATCCCTTACTACGGCAGCATCAGGATTACCCATGGAAACATTATCCGGTGGTGGATAAAGATCAGGATCGGTATCATCTATCAGAAGTATTCCTCTGTCAAATTCGGGTGCGAACACTTCAAAGTTGATCGAAGCGGGATGAATAGATTCTTGGAACGCATCGTCCCTTACTCTTACAACCAGTCTGTACTTACCCTGTTTATTATGGTCGAAGATCTCGCGGGAAAAAGATTTGGAGAGGTTGTTAACACTCCAGTCAGACCCTGTCACAAAAACAGTATCTGAATCTGTTCTTTCGTACAGTTCCCATTTAAATTCCAGTTCAACTTCCGGTCCGTCGGGGGTG
>JAWOER010000115.1:0-3755 GCA_046482655.1 Candidatus Delongbacteria bacterium
CTGGCGGGGGAACGGGCGGACATGTGTATCCGACCCTGGCGATCGCCGAGCAGATAAAAAAGAACGAACCTGACGCAGAATTTTTATATCTCGGTACGAAAGATCATATTGAGGCAAAGATAGTTCCCGCAAAAGGGTATAAAATGAAATATATCCGTTCGACAGGTATGCCTGCAAAAAAAGTGAGTTTGTCGATGTTAAAGTTCATGCTTTCAGTTCTTGCGGGCACATTAAAAAGTATCTTTATAGTTCTGTCATATAAACCTGATATGATAATAGGGTCGGGAGGATTTGTTTCCGCTCCGCCTATCTTCGCAGGTCATATATTAAGAAAACTTAAGCTTTCAAAAACGAAAATGTTTTTGCATGAGGCTAACGCGGAAGCCGGCAAGCTTGTTAAATTCGCCGGACCCATGTGTGACGGCGTTGGTGTCTCATACAGAGTCTCGCTCAAGGACTTTCCCACCAACGGAAAATATGTCGGATATCCTGTAAGAGCGGAATTCTTTGACGGGTCAAAAGAGAAATCGAGAAAAAAACTGGATATTAATCCCGAAAAATTCGTCGTATTTTCAGTCGGCGGCTCTCAAGGTGCTAGGACTATCAACAGAGCTCTTGCGGATTCTTTAAAATATCTTAAGGAACAAAAAGATCTTTTAATAATCCATGTTACGGGACACGGTTCACCGGGATACAATGCAGAACTGGATACGATCAAGAGGCTTGAAAAGAACGGTGTAAGCGGAGACGAGTATTCGTTTTACAAAAGAATGCCTTATGCGGATCCGATAAAGGACTATTACTTTGCTTCTGATATAGTTATAACGAGGGGAGGAGGAAGTTTAAATGAAATTGCCGTATGCAAAAAACCTTCACTAATAATACCAAAAGCCAATCTTTCGGGCGATCACCAGGTTATGAACGCTCTGAACATGAAAAATTCGGGGTCTGCAGAAATCATATATGAAGAGGTTATGGCTGAAGGCGAAAAACTTGTTATAAAAGTTGAGGGAATAAAGATCGCTGATGCCCTAAAAGATTTATTATCCGATAAAAAGCGTCTTGCAGAAATGTCTGAATGTGCAAATAATTCGGTTTTGATCAATGCCAATAAAGAGATCTATGGGTTCATAAGATCGATATTTGAAAAGAAAAGTTTCACATCTGTTTCAGTCGAACCAAAGCAGCACAATCCTTTTGCAGAAATGACTGTTTTTCAAATATATTCCAGACTGTTGAAAATGAGCAGGGAAGAAGTAGATAATAATTGGCATCTGGATTACATTAATTACAGAGCAAGTCATTTTCTGATATCTCCCTGCTGGAATGTTCAAAATACCGCTGTCAAGATAGTCGGGTTGACGGCTGATCGTACCAAGATACCTTTTTTGAGTGTACTTTTGACCACAAATAAGATCGGCTTTATCAGAAGAAATATAATGGCAGCCTATAAACATATCGGCACCTATAATGAAACGGTGGAAAAGGACATATTCAGAGCCCTTCAGGACAAGTATTGGGAGGTTAATGTTGAAGGATTAAAATGTATCAGATATTTTAGAAAGGATACAAGCCAAAACAGCAAATTCAAACCATATATAATTAATGCTTTAAGGAACGGTAATCATGAAGTTCTGATAAATGCAATAAATTCTTACTCTATATTTGTAAAAGATGTAAAAGATCTGCAAGTTCTGCAAAATTATTATTACCATAATAACTGCAAAGTGAGAGAAACGATAATTTCTGTTCTGGCAGAACTGCGGGACGAAAATCAAATCTCTGCCGATCAGTTTGTTTTCCAGATTGGTAGTGTGCTGCAGACAACGGTCTCATTTGAACCGCAGTTCAGCATGAAAAAAAAGCTTAAGGAATCAGCTTGCCTTTGATCACGGTGTTTCCTTGTTGTTTTTCCGGCTTATATTTTTAATGCACCTGTCTATTTTTTCGCTTTCATTTTTGCCGGTACCGTATTTTCCGTATCTTTTCCTGTAGTAAATTTTTCTTATTGATTCGAGAGATGACCGGTCATTTATGTCTTTTTTAAGGCGGTCAAACCATTTTGCGACCGTTTCGTTATGGGGTTCAAATCCCTGTGATCTTAATTTATTTTCTATTTTGCGCAGCTCTTCTATTTTTTTATACGGATTTTTCTGTTTACTGTATTTTTGGGGTTTCTTGGTTTTAACATCTTTTAATATCCTGTAAAAAAGAAACAGACCCAGAGGGATCAGAGAAAATAAAAGAATATTCTCAAAATAATTCTCGTTTTCTTTTCTAAACATAAAAATACTGTGAAAAGTGTATGAGAACCAGTCATATATCTTTACAAAAGGGGTAGATCTTTTTCTGAATGCAGTTATGTCGGGCGGTGTGGTATCGTACTCTTTCCATAAAGAATCCTTTTTGTCCCAGACCATTATCCATGCGTGCCTGTCTTTTCGCCGACCAATATATTTATTCTCATAATCACTGTATTCGCTTATGTAATAACCCGTTACATATCTTGCAGAATAACCGAGCCTTCGGTAGATCAGTCCCGTGAGTGTAGCAAATAATTCACAATGACCTTTTTTTATCTCTATGAAATTTTCTAAGAATTTACTTCGGGGCCAATCCATATATTCAAGTGAGTATGTATAGTTTTTTACAAAATAACTGCTGAGTCTTATAAAAATTTCATCTTCATTCAGATCTTTTAGTCCCAGCTCATAGATGAGAGGGTCAGTATAAATTGAGTCTTTAATATTGATACCCGAATCATTTTTGTTTGGTTTACCGAACAGGTTAACGACAGAATCTTTTCTCATATATGTTTTATAATCTACAAGATACTGTGTGTATGACAGAATTGCTGTTCCCAGAGAATTGATCCTCAATTTATTCGTTTCGAGACCCGCGAAATCTGATGTGCCGTAGGGCATTTTAACGGTATTTTTTCTACCATTTGAAAAAAAATATATCCTCATCGAATCGGTCGGAATCGAATCGAGTTTTGAAATATCTGATTCAAAATCTATTTTTTCGGCACCGGTTTCTATCCAGGTGCCGTTATTGTATGAGTTGTATATTCTGTCTCTGAGCAAAAATCCGGAAACAAATTTGTTTTCAAATGTGTCTGCCCTCAGATCGATAATGAAATCATTTTTGGATGATGCGATATTTCCGATGGATGAACTTTTTTCCCTGTTTTTCATGAACCTGTCGAAATATATTTCCGAAATAATATCTCTGGCGTAGCTAAAAGAAAAGAAAATCATATTCTGGAGAAATAGCGACAACAGGAATACAGCTGTGAATGATAAAGAGAAAAAGGTCAGGGAATGACTTTTTGACCGTAATTTTAAAAAAACCGGGATCAAAAGAGCAAAGATGAAATAAAAACCGTTAATATCGGATCGAACACTAATAGCGGTCAGAACAGAAACAAAATATATATAGTCCGGTCTGAACTTTCTTAGAAAAGGATGCACGACAGAGGACTTATTCATAACGAAAAGAAGGAACAGGTTTTTTGCATTGATATGTTTTGAAGTACTGTAAAGGTAAAAAATATACAGGGGGAACAGGGCAACAGGCAAAAATTCCAGCATCGAGGAGAAAACGCCGATCTCTTTATTAGAATTGATATAATATATTATGTGACCGATCATTAAGATCGTGCTTATCATCGAAATATTATCAAAATCTTTTTTTTCAAAATCGATTTTTGCAGAAACAAGTCTGTAAAGCTCGCTCAGAACGGAGAATATAAG
>JAWOER010000218.1:0-6662 GCA_046482655.1 Candidatus Delongbacteria bacterium
CGTCATTCCGAATGCCTTGTACGGACAGCCCGGGCAGATCGACGGCGGTCTGCTTAACGGCTTTACCGCCAGCACTTTTTCTTTATACTCGCAGGTCATTGCTAGCTTGGCACAAAGATCCTTCATCAAAAGTTCAGGAGTCCAGTTCGTTATCACAGAATATTTATCTTTTCCGGTGACATCTATGTCGAGAAGCCTTATCTTTTCTTCGAGAAATTTGTCGCCGTCTTCATAGACAAGGATTATTCCTTTGATTTTTGAACAGAAATCGTTAATTCTCTTTTCAGGCACGGGATACAGGCATGACAGACTCAGTATTGAAGGTTTCAGGTTCAAATATCCCAGTGCTTCTTTTACTATCATTGCAGTCTCGCCGCTTGCTATGATTCCAAAATCTTCTATGCCTTCAGTTTCTGTTACGAGATTTGAGCTTTCGTAATATTCCTGAACAGCCGGTATGCGCTTAGTCGTGGTTTCGTTATAATTCTTCCTTGCGATCCCGGGCATTGTCATCCACTTTTTCATGCCTGTTCCGAGCTCTCGCGGGATTATCTTTCTCGGTTTTCTGGTCTCTATGAGGCCTTCCGAGTGCGCGAGAATGCCCGACGCAAGCACGACTACCGGAGTGTTGAACTTCCTTGAAATGTCAGATGCGGAGAAAGCTATGCTGTACATGCCCTGATGATCTTGCGGTTCAAGCACGGGTATCCTGGCTGAAGAGAAGAAATACTTGAGATCAATAACATGCTGCGTGCTTGAAGGGACATAGTCGGTCGCGACATACAGCACGAAAGCTCCCGCTTCTGCTGTATAGAACGCCGAAGTCGTTATGGGGTCTCCGGCCTGAAAAGCTCCGGGTGTTTTCATAGTCACGACGGTGTCATAACCCGCTATCGAGTGGCCGATCCCCACCGCGACCGCGACCGCCTCGTTGACAGACCAGCCCACATTTATTTTATCCTGAACTTTACTCAGGTATTTGTCGATCACTTCCGTGCTCGGCGTTCCGGGGTAACCGTCTGCGGCGTGATATCCTGCATGGATGACTCCCAGCGCGAAAGCCTCATTTCCCTGTAAAATAAATTTTTCACCGGCTGAAGAGTTTACAATATCTTTAAATTTTGACATTAGTTCTCCGTTTTTTTACCATTGATACACGAGCTTAAGCCCTGAACCGGAAGGTTCCAAAGAAAGCTCGTCTCCTGTCCTGAACAGATCTCTTTTAAATGATTTGAAGTGCGAATCTACAAATGCATCGCCTGCAGATAAAAACACCGACGCAACACTTAACCATATAAAATTATTTCTTTCTTTTTTATATCTGTTAACATAATATTCGTATTCTCTGATCTTACCCTCATCCTCTATTTCCCGGTAATGATCGAGTTTGTCCTGTGAATTATTCAGCCTCTTGTCCTGGATCAGTGCCCCGTATATCATTGAGCCTTCAAGAAGGATATAAGCTCCGGCCTTAATATATCGCCCGTTATATACCTGACCACCTCCGGGAAAAACGAAGGAAAGAAAAAGGGGAACTTTGTGGTTCGGCTCCCCGTTTTCTGCTCTTACGGACGAGAATAAAGCTATTATTATAAGAATTATTCTCATTCTTTTCATTACTGCTATCCCAAAGCCTCACCCATGGTAAAGATCGGTAAATAGATCGCTACAACGATACTTCCTATTACAACACCCATTATGACAATGAGCAAAGGTTCAATGAGTGAAGAAAATCCCTTTATTTTGACTGCGACCTCTTCATCGTAGTAATCGGCTATCTTCTGCATCAGGTCATCTATCTTACCAGTTTCTTCGCCGGTTTCGATCAGCTGAATAAAAACATCATCAAAACGGTTGGTTTTCTTAAAGGCTACGGACAACTCTACTCCGTTACTTACATCAGTTGCGGCTTTTTTTAGAGACTGCTCATATTCATTATTGTTGGCCACCTTACTTGCGATCTCTATTGATTCCAGCATTGAGGTACCTGAACTCAAAAGCAACGCAAGCACACTGGATATTCTGGAAACAATTATCTGGCGGATCAGCTCTCCAAAGACAGGTGTATTGATAACAAATTTGTCCCAGCCGTTCCTTACAGGTTTGAATTTGAACGCATATTTTATTCCGAACCATATAGCGACAAATGATGCGAGTACGATAAAAAAGTTATTCTGGATCACCTCTGAAGCATCAACAAGAAGCTGTGTCGGAGCCGGAAGTTCTCCGCCAAGCGAGGCGAATAATCCCTCAAAGACCGGGATGATCTTCCATAAAATAACAAAAACTATTACAGCAGTGAACATCAGAACAAACTTAGGATACATCATAGCGGATTTGATGGTCTGCTGCATATTGGCCGTTTTTTCCTTGTATGTCGCAAGAGACGACAAGGCCCTGTCGAGGTTTCCTGATGTTTCTCCGGCTTTTACAATATTAATATACATTTGATCAAATATTTTAGGGTGTTTTTCCAGTGCGGTAGAAAAATCATCTCCGGCGTTAATAGATTCATATACCTGATTTAAAACAGATTTAACCACAACATTTTTTTGAGAATCAGCTATGTTCTTAATACTCTTTGTGAGAGTCACACCGGCGTTCAGAAATGTTACCATCTGCCTGGTAAAGAAAACAACATCTGTTAATTTTACCTTTGTGGTCATCATTGTTAATTTGTCGTTAAGTGCCTGAAAACCACCACCTGACTTCTGCATACTGATCTCTGTGATGCTCATAGG
Organism: Candidatus Delongbacteria bacterium; assembly: GCA_046482655.1. Classification (GTDB taxonomy): domain Bacteria; phylum UBA4055; class UBA4055; order UBA4055; family UBA4055; genus SLFX01. The sequence continues at coordinate 2,742 of JAWOER010000218.1, forward strand.
TATCATGTTCTGAGACTGTAGTTTATTTACTACTTCAGTCTGACCTCCGGACATGATTTCACCGGTTATTGTTTTACCGGAAACATCTTTTGCGACATATCGGAATTTCGGCATCTTGATTACCCCGCTTGATTATTAAATTGTGTAGTTCATTGCTTCTTCCAGATCGATCTTACCGTCCTTAAAATGCCTGAGTGCATCATCTCTGAGAGTATAGTAAGTACCATCTTTTTTGGCAACATCACCTATCTCCAAAGCTGTCGCTCCACGCATTACGGCTGATTTAATGTTCTTTGTCATTTCCATCATTTCCACAACAGCAACACGACCTGATCTGCCCGTACCTTTACAGTTTGGACACCCCTCGCCTTTATAGAACTTATTCTGTTCAATATCTTCTTCTGTTAAACCTAATCCTATTAATTGCTTTTTGTCATAATCATATTCTTTTTTACACATTTTACAAATTGTTCTTGCCAGCCTTTGGGCAAGTACCAAATGAACAACTGTTCCCACAAGATAGTCCTTTATTCCCATTTCTATAAAACGGGTGACAGTTGAGGGTGCATCGTTGGTGTGAAGCGTACTAAAAACAAGGTGACCCGTAAGCGCCGCCTCACATCCTATATGAGCTGTTTCAAAATCCCTCATCTCACCGATCAGCACAACATCGGGGTCCTGACGCAGTATCTGTCTTAAGGCGGTTTGAAAAGTTAATTCCTGCTGGATATTGATCTGTACCTGATTTATTCCCTCGTTCTGGATCTCCACCGGGTCCTCAACTGAAATTATATTGGTTTTTACATCCTTTATATAATTCAATGCTGAAGCAAGAGTATTTGTTTTTCCTGATCCGGTCGGTCCGGTCACAAGTACCATACCGTCCTTTCTTTTGATGTTCTTTTTAAAAATTTCAATATAAGTTTCGTTCCCGCTGAATATTCCTTCGATCGGAAAAAGTGATTCTGTTTTCAAAAGACGCAGAACGATTTTTTCTCCGTGGATCGTAGGGAGCGTACCTACCCTGAAGTCGATCTCCCTTCCTCTCAATTTCAAACGGATCTTGCCGTCCTGAGGTCTTAACTTGACATCGAGTTTCATTGTCCTTGTCAAAACCTTTATTCTGGCACTCAGGGAGGATTGAAGTTTCTTGGGTAATCTTTCATATCCTGTCGGGATATAGAGGTCGCCGTCTTTCCTGAACCTTATCTGAACATATTTTTCCTGTGGCTCAATATGAATATCTGAAGTCCCGTCTATATCAGCCTTTGCCAATATACTGTTCACAAGATTTATTATCGGGGCGGAATCAGGATCGTCCTCATCGCCGAGGTCTTTGACATCCACTTCCTCGACCTGCAGATCTTCATCGCCGAATATTTCGTTTAGCGCGGAAGACGCCTGGGCAGTTGATTCAAGTTTTTTGTAGAACTGCTCGATCGCATCCTGTATTTTTTCCCTTGTTGAATATACTGGAACTATAGACATCTGGGCGATCATCTTGAGATTATCTGTAACTGCCAGATCGTCCGGATTGACCATCGCAACTTTCAGACCGTTGTCATCAACAGACATCGGGATCAGTTCATGCTGTTTTGCAAAATCTACCGGTATCTTCATCAGAGCATCTTCAGAAATTTGGGAAAATTCTTTGTCTTCCGCCACGGGATAGCCCTTTTGTTCAGACAGAGCACTAACAAGCTCATCATTCGTCATCAGGCCCATTTCGACAAGAGTGTCGCCGAGCATTTTCCCGGTCTCCTTCTGTTTTTGAAGGGCTTCGAGAAGATCTTCCTCGTTGATATAGCCGTTGTCTATAAGGAACTGACCAAAATAGTTTCTGGAATTACCAAACTCCTTTCTAACCATATCCGACATGATATTTTCCGGCTGAGTTTCTCCTGACTTGGAAAGATGTGTTTTTATCTTTTCCAAAAGCTCTTCGTTTTCCACAGGTTTAGAAAGAAAATCGTTTATATGGCTTTCTGAGAATGCTTTTATCGCTACATCCATATTTCCGAATCCTGTAAGGATCATAGACATTACATCCGGCTGAATTTCTTTTATTTTTTTAATAGTTTCGATGCCGTCCATATCGGGCATATTAAGGTCAGAAATTATCAGATCGAATTTCTGGGTTTTTGCCATTTTGAGAGCTTTTATACCATTTTCTGCCTGGAAAGTGTTTTTAAACCCCTGCTCAGTAAGCAGATCAAAATATGTCTCTCTCAGATCATCATCATCATCTATTATTATCAAACTTTTTTCATATACATTATCTGCCATAACTCACCTGCGATTAAAATTTTACAATTTCTATCTTATCCCTTCTCTTTCCATAAGGTCCATAAGTACACTGATCTCTGTGTTACAGGCGTGTATGGCCGTTTCTTTGGTAATAAGACCTTCTTTTACCAGTTGCACAAGATGCTGGTTTGATGTCATCATTCCAAATTTCTGACTTACCTGGATCATGCTGTCTAACTGATGTACTTTGTTTTCTCTTATCAGAGATTTGATCGCGGGAGTTCCTACCATGATCTCACAGCCGAGAACCCTGCCTCCACCGACTTTTTGAAGAAGCTTTTGTGTTACTACGCCCTCGAGCATCATACCAAGCTGTGTTCTTACCTGCTCCTGTGCGTTCTCTGGAAAAGAATCTATTATCCTTCCTATGGTCTGAGAACATGAATTTGTGTGAAGAGTGGTAAGGACCAGGTGTCCGGTTTCCGCGGCTCTCAGCGCAAGTTCGATCGTTTCTCTGTCTCTCATCTCACCGACAAGTATTACATCCGGGTCCTGTCTTAGTGCGGCTCTGAGAGCTTCGTTAAATGCTCTAAAATCTGTTCCGAGCTCTCTCTGATTGATTATTGCTCTTTTGGACCTGTGAAGGAACTCGATTGGATCCTCTATGGTAAGTATATGGCAAGGATTCTCACTGTTTATTTTGTCGATCATTGTTGCAAGTGTTGTCGATTTTCCCGATCCGGTCGGTCCTGTCACAAGAATTATCCCGTTGGATTTGTTGCAAAAAGTTGAGACCACAGAAGGTATTCCCGCTTCATCAAAGGATCTGATCTCGTTGGGAATGGCCCTGAAGGCAATTGATATCGCTTCACGCTGGCTGTAAACATTGACCCTGAATCTTCCAAGTCCCTTTATGCCGGTAGAAAGGTCCACCTGCAGCTTTTTTTCGAACTCGTTCTTCTGATACTCGTTAAGAACACTGTAGGCGATCTCCTTTGTTTCTTTGGGCATCATTATGGGATGATTGAGCCTTACAAGCTCACCGTCGAGTCTGATCACGGGAGGACTGCCGGCACAAACATGAAGATCCGACCCGCCTTCCTGAATACAAGTCTCAAGTAACTCTACTATATCTGCCATCTATACTCCATTGTTTAAAATTGTCATTATCCGTTATTATTCCTAACGATGAAAAAATAAAACTTCTTATGAATAAAGTCAAGTAAATAAAACATTCAGTTTTAGCCTCACAATTTTAATGACAGCGTAAAGGCCGTGATCATTTTTGAAAGTTCAATATTGCTTTTTTCAAGCATTCTTGAAAGCTTGAGGCCTATATTTTTAAGAATTATAACACCAATATCATTCCTCTCATTTATTATGAGCTCAAAATCCCTGTCCTTGATCTTGGCTACCTCGACATCCGTCACGGCTAAAACTGAAGCAGTTCTTTTAAGATCAGGGTCGAATAGTGACATCTCCCCGAAGTAAAAATTATCCTCGTCTCTGACCCTTATAATCTTTTTATCGTCAGGATTTGCTTCATAACCTTCAATTATCGGTATAAGCTCTTTTTCGATAGAGATCTCTCCTTTAGTAAGAATATACAGAGCGTCCCCGCAGGTATTTTCAGAAATGATCGCTTTTCCCGCACTGAATTTTTCTTTGACTATT
>JAWOER010000070.1:0-4914 GCA_046482655.1 Candidatus Delongbacteria bacterium
AAAGAGATGCTCGGCATCCTGAATGAATGCACTATCGGTATCGGTGATCCGACAGGAAATGACGGCTCACTGGTAACCTATAACTCCGGATATGTGAAGAACGGTCTCAGAATTGAATTTCTGGCCATACCTGAATGGCTTTCTTTCAGCAGCACTTCAGGCAGTATTGCAGCTTACGGAAGCGATCAGATCACAATAACCTGCGATGCGGCAGATCTTAACCTGGGAATGCATTATGCAGATGTGTATGTCGCTTCAAATGATCCTAATGAATCAACTTTAATTCTGCCGGTTGAGTTCGAAGTAGCCTACGGAGCCACAGGCGGATCATTTGCACTTGATCATAATACTTTGTCATACGGGGACATCGGAGTCGGTCTTTCGAGTGTAAAAACATTTGAGATATCGAACAGCAGTACAACTGAAACTATGGTAGGTCAGATCACTACTGCTGACGGTTATGAGGTCTATCCCTCCACAAAGGGACTTCAGAAGAACATACTTAACTACACTATCCCGCCTTCTTCTTCTGAAATATTCAATTTGTCCTTTGAACCGTCAGCAGAACAAACTTATAATGACAGTGTTGTGATAACTTCAACTGATCCGGGACATGCGACTGAATATATATTAGTGACCGGAACGGGAGTTTTCCCCGAATTCGAAATTCCTTTCAGTGAGAATTTTAATGCATCAACCGATCTGCCTTTAGGATGGGAGATAGTAGATCATCAGGGTAACGGTCAGATATGGACTTTCGGTACACATCAGGACGGATTATCCGGTGCTGACGGTAATTATGCATATTTGAACAGTGATTCATACGGAACAAGCGGCGTCCAGGATGCAGATCTTATTACGCCCCCGATAGATATGTCAAATGCAGTTGATATTACATTATCATTCATTCACTATTACAGATGGGCGAACGATCTGAATGATGATAAAGCGACCCTTTCATACAGCATTGACGGAGGAAATACCTGGGTTCAGATACAGCAGTGGACAGAAGCCAGCACCGCTAATCCTGCAACATTTGATCAGACCATCCCGGAGCTGGACGGCCAGCCTGATGTGAAGATAAAATGGAACTACACCGGAACTTATGACTGGTACTGGGATGTAGATAACATTCAGATAACAGGTACAATTACCACTTTAGCAGCACCTCAGAACCTGGTGACAACATCTGTGACAGCAAATGAAGTCAGTCTTTCATGGGACGCAGTATCAGGAGCAGGTCTCTACAGGATATACAGATCAACCGATCCCTGCAGCGGTTTTACAGAGATCGATACTTCGGGAACAGAAAGTTATAAGGATACGAATATACTTTCGGGGAACAAATATTTTTATTATATTACTGCAGATGATGTTAAAATGCGGGAATAGGGTTTGACAAATAAACTCATGAATCAAAAAAAAATATTAATGCCGGCGGTGTTTGCCGCCGGTCTTTCTTTTCTAATCTACGAAGTAGTCTGGGACAGGCTGCTTTCACTGTATCTCGGTATTACAGTCCATGCCTCTACGATAGTGATTTCATCTTATATGGCGGGACTTGCAGCCGGGTCGTTTTTTTTTGGAAAAAAGGCGCAGAGATCGAATGATCCTGTCATATTCCTCTCGATCCTTTTATTTATAATCCCGGTAGTGAATCTTTCAGTTTTCAGGCTGCTATTATTTCTTCCGGATATATACTCATCTGAAGCATGGGGAATGAATATTGATATTTTTACTTACGCATATTCAATGTTCCTTGTATTCGCATCAGCATTCTTCATAGGCGGATTCATGCCGGCTGTAAGCAGGATATTCGTTATGACGGGCAACAGTACCGGCCAGGCGATCGGAAATACATTCGGAATAGAAACATTCGGAAGCGCTACAGGCGGCATTCTTGCGGGCTTTGTACTCCTCGGATCGTTAGGTTCGTCGGGCTCTGTATATTTTGCTGTTTCTGTCAATCTGCTCACAGCTCTGATCATATGGAAAACGCTCAAATTAACCGGGCAAAGATCAGAAAAAGCCCCCGAAAAAAAATCGAAAAAGATCAGGAAACTGCTTCTAGAAAAGCCAAAAACTGCAATGATTGCAGTTTTTATTTCGGGACTGTGCGGGTTTATATTTCAGATAACGGCAATGAGGATATTCAGAATATATCTTACGAATACGACCTATACTTTTTCTCTTATCGTTTCAGTTACAATTTCGGGATATTTTATAGGCAGCATGATATTCAAAAAGATGTCTAAAAAGGAATTTAATACCGAAAAGATACTTCTCTATTCAATGTTTCTTATGGGCCTGGTAATAGCAGTCAGTATCCTTGTTTTTATCAATGCGCCTAAGATTATCATAATTCCTCTGCATGCAGCGCTTAAAGCTTCTTGGGCCAGGATACTCATACCGCCTGCTGCGATGTCGCTTTTAACAGTTTTGCCTCAATCCATAGTTTCGGGACTGGTGTTCACGAGTGCTGTAAAACTCTATAAAAATCAGAAAGATAAAATATCATCCGGTTTCGGCAAGATCTATTTTGTGAATACGGCAGGCGCATTTCTGGGTCCGTTCGCTGCCGCATTCTTTCTCATACCTTATGCCGGCGTGGTCAGAACTTTGTTTCTGATCTCCCTAATTCTTTCTGCAGTGTCGCTGTTATTTTACTGCTTACGAAGGCAAAAACGAACTGTGATGATAATCGCCGGCTCAATTTTGCCGATAATTCTGATCTTCAATATTTTTGGTAAAACTAAAATGATACTTCCGCCTTCTTTTTCACTCTTCGACAGAGAAATACTTTTTTACAAAGAAACAGTGGAGGCTACCCTTGTAGTTGGTCGGGAAAGAGGTTCAGATACCAAATATACATATTTTAATAATAATTCGGTGATAGGCAGTTCGTACGATGCGATCAAAGCAGTTAAGCTACTCGGGCATCTTCCATTTCTGACGAATGATGCACCGGAGAAAGTACTTATAGTCGGATTCGGAATAGGAGTTACTACAGCGACCGTACTTTTGCATGATGAGGTTGAAAAGGTCGAATGTGTGGAGCTGGCAAAGGATTTGATAGAGGCGGCAAAATACTATACGGCCTTTAATAATAATGTTACTGATGATCCGAGGCTGACAATAATCGGTGATGACGGAAGGCACTATTTGCAGAAATCTGATAAAAAATACGATCTGATATCGTCAGACCCGACTCATCCGGTTCTCGGTTCGGGAGCTCTTTATTCATATGAGTATTTCAGACTGTGCCACGATCACCTCTCTGATGACGGAATAGTCACTCAGTATCTTCCTCTCCACAAGCTCAAGAAAAATGATTTTGCAGGAATAATCGCCACTTTCAAAAGCGTCTTTGAAAATACTACGGTCTGGATGGGTCACACTCACGCAATACTTTATGGATCAAAAAAACCTTTAAGAATCGATTTTGCAGATTTTAAAGAGAAAGCCTTAAGAATAAATGATCAGTATGTGTACAATAATCCCTACAGCCTTGCATCATACCTCGCTCTCGCAGATGTGTCCGGAATAGTGGAAGGAGCAGAAATATGCTACGATAACAAGTCTTATCTCGATTTCTTCAGCTTTGACAGTTTTGATCCTGAAAACTGGGCGGTGAATGCGGAAAACATCAGAAAGCACTACAATACAGGAGGGATATTTTACAATATAGACGATCCTGAAACTTTTAACAGATTTAAGCAGTCATCCCGACTACTTCTCGAAGCCCTGACCCGTTCAATGAGCGGGGACATGCAGGGATACATGAATAAGCTGTATGAAGCCTTGAACATCAATCCCGAAAATCAGGAGATATCTTTTCTTATTAAGCTTGAGAATTTAAAAAGCGGAAATTAACTACCATTTCTTCTTAACATTTGACTTTTCTCTTTTGATCAGAGCCTTTTGTGCTTTCTTTTGGGCGTCTTCCTCATCTTTTTCAAGAGCTTTTAAGAGTCTTTCTGCTTCCTCTTTTGTCATGTTCTCCTGCTGCTCTTTTTTGCTCTGCTTCTGTTCCTGTTGCTCCTGATCCTGATCCTTTTGCTGTTGCTGCTGCTGCTGATCTTTCTTTTGTTCATCCTGTTTATTCTGATCCTGCTGCTGGTCCTGATCGTCCTGTTTATTTTGATCCTGATTTTGTTGCTGGTCCTGCTGTTGTTCTTCGTTTTGATCCTGCTGCTGATCATCCTGCTTCTGTTCCTGCTCCTCTTCCTGCTGCTTTTCCAGGAGCTGTCTGATGATCTCATAGTTGATCGCAGCCTCTCGGTTTTCGGGATCGTTAACAACGGCGTCTTTATAAAGAGCAAGAGCTTCTTCAGGTTTCTGCTGCATGAACAGAGTATTGCCCATGTTGTATTTTACCATTGATTTGAGTTTGTCATTATCGGTGGCGAGGGCCTGTTCATAACTTGATATAGCTTGGTCGTATTTTTCCTGCTGAAAGAGAGAATTGCCGTGATTATAGAATAATACCGGATCTTTTGAAGGGTCGGCTCCGGCAGCGGATTCGAATTTTTTCTCGCTTATATCAAAATTTCCTTTACGGTACTCTTTTTCCCCGGTTTTAGCGTCGAGATAAGTTACAGATCTCAGGCTCAAAGCTAAAATAATTATCAAAACTATAATAAATCTCATGTTTTTTTCTCCTTTTTGGTCTCGCTTAAAAAAAGGTCACCGCAAAGTATGATTATGCCTGCAAGAAGGAAGAACTGATACCTGTGAGCATAATCCGAGAAGACTTTTTCGTCAAAATCCTTTTTTTCTATGCGGGCTATGTCATCAAAAATATAAGCCAAAACTGTTTCGCCCGTGGAAGCATAATAATAATTACCATTACCCTCTCTGGCAATATTTTTCAAATAGGACTCATTCAATCTTGTTACAACCGTCTTACCCTCA
>JAWOER010000057.1:0-3141 GCA_046482655.1 Candidatus Delongbacteria bacterium
CGGGAGTAATACCTCAGATAAGTGCCATAGTGGGACCATGTGCAGGCGGGGCTGTGTACTCTCCTGCATTGACAGACTTTATTTTTATGGTCAGAAAGACCGCGAATATGTTCCTGACCGGTCCGAAAGTGGTCGAGGAGGTCACTCATGAAAAAGTAACCGCAGAAGAGCTTGGCGGGGCTGATGTTCACGGTAAAAAAAGTGGAGTTACACATTTTACATATGATGATGAAAAAAGTCTTTTTGAGGGAATGAGGACGCTTATCGGCTTTATACCTCAAAACAATACGGAAGAGTCTCCGGTGGTTGAGTGCAAAGATGATCCGGCAAGAGCATGCAAGGAATTAAATTCAATAGTGCCGGAAAATCCGAACAAACCTTATGAAATTAAAGATGTGATCACCAGGATCGTAGATGATGGCGTATTTTTTGAGGTACATCAGGATTGGGGCAGGAATATTGTGGTCGGATTTGGCAGACTCAACGGGAAGAGTGTCGGAATAGTTGCGAATCAGCCCAAAGTGATGGCGGGTGTGCTGGACTCTAACGCATCGGTCAAAGCCGCGAGATTCGTAAGATTTTGTGACGCTTTTAATATACCAATTGTAACTTTTGAAGATGTTCCCGGATTTTTACCCGGTACTGCTCAGGAATTTGCCGGGATCATTAATCACGGTGCAAAACTGATGTATGCCTACGGAGAGGCTACGGTGCCGAAGCTGACCATCATTACAAGAAAAGCATACGGCGGAGCTTATTGTGTAATGAATTCGAAGCAGTTAAGAGGGGATATTGTTTATGCATGGCCTTCTGCCGAGATCGCAGTAATGGGCGCAGAGGGTGCAAGTAAAATCGTTTTTTCAAAGGAAATTAAGGAATCAGAAGATCCTGAAGCAGCAGCCAGAGCAAAAGTACAGGAATATAAAGACAGATTCGCCAATCCTTATATTGCGCTGGAAAAAGGGTATATTGACGGTGTGATCGTTCCCGAAAACACCAGATTCAGACTGATCAACGCTCTGGAAATGCTAAAGAATAAAAGAGATGAAAATCCACCAAAAAAACATGGTAATATCCCTCTGTAAATAATTTAATCAGCAGGATTTAAATGCGCAGAAAGATCTTAACATTATTATTTGTCGTGATAGGAACAGTCTTTTGTTCTCCTTTAAAAACGGATAACAGTATTAGTTTTAAAGCTTTGACCGACAGTATCCCGGACAGCGAATTCAGATCAGTAGTATTAAAAACACTTCAGAAAAATAATGCAACGAATAAGGATCAGTTCATCAAGGATCTTAAACATTTGAGGTCCGGAAACGGTAAACCTCAGGAAGTCATGTACGGTATGGATAATATTTCCAGAGAGTATAAAACAGGTATGACCGGCTGGGATGTTGCCTTAAGCGGGATCGTGGTTGTATTTCTGGGATTAATACTGATCGCAGGGGTTGTTATTTTATTTAATCTAATTCTGAAACAGAAGACACCGCTGCTTTCCACTCCAACCGATGAGAAAGACGGTGTTTCACCGGATAATGATCAGGCAGCGGTAAGAGAAGAAATTTTAGAGGATCATGTTGTTGCCATAGCCACTGCGGTCGAACTGTATATAAGGCTTTACATTCATGATTCACAGTCTAATCTGACATTTACGAGCAACGAAAGTTCCGGATGGAAAACAGGGAGTAGAGTCGGTATCAGAAAAACTCAGGGGAAATAAATTATGAAAGAGATCAAGCTTGAAATAAACGGCAAAGAATATACAGTCGTTATAGAAGATTTCGGTTCTGAAGAGGCAAAGATCAGTGTGGACGGCAATCAATATAATGTGGGGTTGAAAGACCTTGGAGAACAGTTGATAGTCGATAATATAAGATCGGGCGGATCTTCCGGCGCTCCGTCCTCATCCGATCAGGCGGAAAAAGAGACCGGTCCGGCATCGGACTCCGGCCCTTCACAGGTAGCCGCCCCGCTTCCGGGGTTAATAGTGGATGTTTTGGTAAAGGTCGGTGATAAGGTTAAGGTGGGACAGAAGATAATGGTCATGGAAGCGATGAAAATGGAAAATGATATCAACGCTACTTCCAGCGGTATTGTTAAAGCTCTTAATGTAAAAAATGGCGATAATATATCTGAAGGCGACATTCTTGCTGTGATAGAATAAAAGAGAGATTGTAAATTATGGATACATTTAATCAACTTCTGGCAAATACAGGTTTTTTGAACATAGGCTATGAAAATATTATCATGATAGCTGCCGGTTGCATAGCAATATATCTCGCGATAGTAAAAAATTATGAGCCGCTGCTTCTGCTGCCGATCGGTTTTGGCGTGATAGTAGGGAATATGCCCTATGCCGCAGGTCTGCCTATAGGAGTTTATGATACTATTGCAGCCGGAAATGCCCAGAACAGTGTGTTCAGCGTCTTTTACTGGGGAGTAACAGCAGGTATATTTCCGCCATTAATATTTTTGGGTATTGGAACGCTCACAGACTTCTCTTCTCTGATCTCAAGTCCGAAATCACTTCTTTTGGGAGCAGCTGCACAGGTCGGCATATTTCTTACTTTTCTGGGGGCAATGGCTCTGGGTTTTGATTATCTGGAGGCTGCTTCTATAGGTATAATCGGAGGTGCGGACGGTCCTACATCGATTTTTATTGCATCGATACTGGCTCCTGAACTTCTCGGACCCATAGCTATAGCAGCTTATTCCTACATGGCTCTCGTGCCTGTTATTCAACCGCCTTTTATGAAAATACTGACAACCAGAAAAGAAAAACTTATAAGGATGAAAGCTCCCAGAAAAGTATCAAAAAGAGAGAAAATACTTTTTCCTATAACAGCTTTTATCGTTTCTGCCCTGATAGCACCCGGCTCCATCACCTTGATAGGAATGCTTATGCTGGGAAATCTTTTAAAAGAGAGCGGTGTTACCAACCGCCTTTCCAAAACAGCAGGTAATGCGATTTTGGATACGGCAACCATCGTTCTGTCATTTGCCGTTGGTGCAAGCACCCAGGCATCTTCCTTTCTTACCAAAGAGTCAATGCTCATATTCGGTCTCGGACTGGGTTCATTTTGTGCGGCCACTGCCTCGGGTATTATATTTGCCAAAATAATGAATTTATTCTTAAAA
>JAWOER010000074.1:0-2500 GCA_046482655.1 Candidatus Delongbacteria bacterium
CGGGAAGATTTGTAACAGGCGGGCCGATGGGCGATGCCGGTCTTACAGGAAGAAAGATAATAGTTGATACTTACGGCGGTTATGCTCGACACGGGGGAGGAGCTTTTAGCGGAAAAGACTCCACAAAAGTTGACAGATCTGCCGCTTATATGGCAAGGTATATAGCAAAAAACCTCGTGGCGGCAGGGTTCGCACAGAAACTTGAGATACAGCTCGCTTACGCTATCGGCGTCGCAGAGCCTGTTTCTGTTATGGCCGAAACTTTCAGGACGGGGAAGATATCCGGTGAAGAACTCGTTAAGATTATAAGAAAAAATTTCGACCTGACGCCTGCGGGAATTATTAAAAAACTGGGTCTCAGAAAGCCTGTTTTTAAACCTACTGCAGCATACGGTCATTTCGGCAGGGACGGATTTAGATGGGAGAAACTTGATATGGTGGATAAATTACATTCTTGAAAATGAAAAGTAAATATCTGGTAATATTCTTTTTAATTTTTGTTCCGGTTTTGCTGCCGGAAGAGTTTTATCTTTTTGATGAGGGCGATGAAGTTGATCCTTCAGTTTTCGAGGACCATAAATCAAATAAATTTCAGTTATCTTATTCCTTATTTCCCGAAGAGCAAAAAAAGCTGGCCGTCACTTTTTCGAAATATTTTAATAATAGGACGGGATTTTTTTTAGAAGCCGCACAAAAGGAGAGAGGCAGTGAGTTTTCAGAAAAGTCTGAATTTTGTGGAGGGCTGGCATACAGATTCACAAAAAGGTCGTGGACATGGGTCTTTACAGGCAATCTGGGTTTATCTGTAAATGACGATGTGACAGACCTAAACAACGAATCAAAAGGTTTCAGGCTTAATCATGTCACGGGAAGGTTTAGTGCAGAATACATTTTCAGATCAGGTTTCGGTTTCAATTTGTCCATGACTGCAAGGATGCCCATAGAATTTGATCTTGACGACGGAATGCGTCCTATTCATTCGCTGGGAATATTATTCCAGTTCTAATCCGGTTTGCCTTATGAGATATTTAGTGATCCTAATATTGTTATTTGTTCTTTCTGCCTTTTTTATTGTGGTCAGAGATAAATTTCATAGTGAGGATCAGCTTCAGGCACCCGTTTTTTTCGATTCTGATGAACATGATCTTCTGCCTCTGCAGGACAAAGTGAAGAATAAGAACAGTGTTATTATATTCGATGTTCCACTGCTCACGTACCGGGATTTCTCCGACACATTAAAAACTCCAAATATAAATCAGATGATCAATAATTCAGAAGTTTTTTTGTCCACATTAAACTTAAGTACAGAAAGGATTACCTCGCTAAAAAGCTTTATTGAATGTATGCCGCCATACAAATTTAACGATAAAAAGGGACCGTTTAAGATCTATAAAAATATCATCTCCGACAGTTTGAGAAATTCTTCTTTGGTAAAAGTATTTGAAGAAAACGGCTATGCCACAGGTGCTTTTTGTGCAGATTCGGCGGTGTACAATGTACTTAAAGAAAATTTTGAGAACTGTGAGATTACCGTTTCAAATAAAGCTTCTATAGAACATCTTTACAAAAAGATCAGTTTGTTTGAAGACGGGGAGTACTTGTACTATGTGAGTTTTATGCCCGGAGATGAACAGGCAGATTATTTGAAAAATATTGATATGCTTGTTGGAGAATTCATAAACAGGATAGAAACAAGGCTGAAAACAGATCCTCTTTTTGTCTTTATTTCCACATATCCTTCACTTTATCCTGATAAACGGCTCTCCTTTTTTTATAAGAAAGATATCGGGCCAAAGACAGACAGTGTGAACATTAATATTACAGACATAGCAAAGACTTTATTTAAACGGCTGAAGATCAAAACACCCAATTATTTTGGGGGTTACGATATTGATAATGCGGATGTTGGTTCTTTACGGGAATATTTTGCCGGCAGCACCGGAGATACGCTCCTTCTCTTTAACGATTCTATTCTGTACAAACAACTCAAACATTCACCGGAATATTTCTATTATGATCTGAAAAAAAATAAGGATCTGACAGAGGAAAATATCGGAATAAACGAAAAATTCGAAAATTTAATGTCGAGATATTTTGGAGGAGATTATATTAAGCACATAATTTTAAAAAACCGGGAAAAAGATGCTGCAGATTTTGAGTTTGAAATTAATTCTGTAAGAAGATTTGCAGAGCTCAAAGAAATTTCCTCTTACTACGATCTAAACAAAAAATATTACCGGTACAGGAAAAAAATAAAAAGATCTCTGGATCCTGGTAAAAGTGATACCATAAGTATCTATTACGGCAGCATGTATCAGAATTTTGAGTATAAGTTCAATAAAAAATACAATATTTCCTACGGTGCAGCAGGAATTAATGCAGGTAAGGCAAAAAATTTTGAGGAGACTTCCTATTACGGCATGAAATATTCAGGTTCAGGCGGCAATCTTTACGATGAATATGGTGTAAAGATATTCAATGTCAGGATAAATTATTAATG
>JAWOER010000267.1:0-2572 GCA_046482655.1 Candidatus Delongbacteria bacterium
AAGACTGAAGCGGTTAAAAAAATGCTTCTTGTACGATAAGCGGTGAATAATTCTAAAAAAACCGAAATATCTATTCTTATGCCTGCCAAAAATTCGGCACGCTTCCTCGAAAAAACTCTCGATTCCATTATCGATCAGACTGAAACGAACTGGGAGCTCATCGCCGTAAATGACGGTTCCACTGATGAAACATCGTTTGTTTTTTCGGAATATGTGCAAAAGGACAGCCGGATAAAGCTATTTGACAATGAGGAAGGATCCGGAATAATTTCTGCTCTCAAAACAGCTTTAATCCAGAGTAGAGGTGTATATATCACCAGAATGGATTCCGACGATCTGATGGCTCCGCATAAACTGGAAACAATGAGAAAACTTCTCAAAGCTAACGGTCCCGGCCATGTTGCAACGGGAATGGTCGAATGCTTTTCGGATGACGGGATTAAGGACGGATACCGTAAATATGAAAAGTGGCTCAACGGAGTGATACTTTCAGAAGATCTTTACAACGAGATTTACAAGGAGTGCGTGATCCAGTCTTCATGCTGGATGGTTCACAGGGACGATCTGTTGAAAACTGGTGCGTTTGACCCTGAAATTTATCCCGAGGATTACGATCTGTGTTTCAGGTTCTACAAGCATGGAATTAAGCCTGTCGTCGATGAAAAAGCCGGCGTTTTGCATTTCTGGAGAGACCATGCGGCAAGAGTTTCCAGAAATAATCCCGAATATGCAGACCAGCAGTTCTTTGACCTCAAGCTAAAGTATTTCTTTGAGCTTGAGCGGGATAAATTCCGCGAACTTGTTTTGTGGGGAGCCGGTTCTAAAGGCAAGAAACTCGCGCGCAAAATAATTGATAAATATGAAAATTCATTTCGCTGGATAACCGATAATACGAAAAAGATAGGGGAGAGTATTTACGGTATCAAAGTAAAAAGCACTAAGATCATCTCAGGTCAGGGGAGTTTTCAGGTCATCATTGCTGTGTCAGCTCCGGAAGAGAGCATGGAGATAGAAAAAAAATTAGAAGAGTCCTTGCTGCAGAAAAACAAAGATTATTATTTCTTCTGCTAAACTACCAGTGATAAGTCAGGCTTACAAGGGGCAGTATGAACCATGGGTCTGATCCGGAAATATCAAGAAATTTTATTCCGGCAAGGTCAGCTGATATCCTTTCCCCGAAGAAACGGAGACCGAACATTACAATTCCGTCAGTTCTTATATCGTCAAAAATACCGCCGTTAAGATATTCTATTATGACTTTTGAGCTTTCTTAAGTTCTGAAGGTCATTCCCAACCCGAAGCTGAACGCAGATTCAGAACCGACTGTCTGAGTTGTGGTAAAACCTCCGAAATATAAATTCGCTGTTGTGCCGGGATTAAGGTAGTAATTATAGGCAGTTCCGTATGTAATAAGGTTGAATGATGTGCCTCCAAGTCTGGTGTAGCTTGCCATTAGACTGACATTCTGTTTATAGGGATCGTGTAATGCTCTGAATTTGACTCCGAGTGTCAGGGGTCCTTCGGTGAGCATTTCGGGAACGATAGGAAAAATGAATCCCGCTGAAATATGAAGATTGTCAACAGGAGCATATCCAATATTCATGTAAAGTAATTCGTAGCTCGAAATATACTTCGTTCCCTTTGGATTAGTCTCTGCAGAAGGCATAAAGAGCAGCGAATTGTGATTAGGATCGTCGTATCTGAATCCTGTTCTTTCATCAAGTTCGGTAATAACTTTAATGTCAGCACGGTTGATCCTCATTTCACCGAAAGTGTCGGAAACAACGGTCAGCATGTTGTCATTTTCACTTATTATTTCACAGGTGATCCTTTCTCCGCTTTTGAGCTCAATGATCTTTTTTGCAAATGATCCGGGAACGAAAAGAATTAAACACAGCAATGCTAAAAGCAGTTTTTTCATTGGATTCTCCATTTGTTAGGGGAAATTTAAGGACAGTTATGCTTTTAGGCAATAAAAAATGCAGTATAAATTTGCTAAAAGACTATCTCGGATTCGTTCTCTTTCATCTGGGTGGTCCAGAGTTTGTGATATACTCCATGTCTGGCGATCAGTTCGGAGTGTGATCCTGTTTCAACAATATTTCCGTTTTCCAGAACGAGGATCTTATCAACTCCGACGATCGTTGTCAGCCTGTGAGCAATTATTATTGTCGTCCTGTCTTTCATTATTTTTTCTATTGCTTCCTGAATTATGTTCTCCGAGATCGAATCGATAGAAGCAGTTGCTTCGTCCAGAATCAGGATCTTGGGGTCTTTGAGCAACGCTCTTGCAATCGAGAGCCTTTGCCGCTGTCCGCCGGAAAGCTTGAGTCCCCTTTCGCCTATTACTGTATCGAATTTCATGGGAAGTTCATTAATAAATTCAAGTATGTCGGCGTCCTTACAGGCTTTTTCCACCTGTTCCTTAGTAGCTTCAAGATTTGCGTATTTCAAGTTACCCATTATCGTATCGTTAAAAAGAAGGGCATCCTGGAAAACTATGGATATATTGTTCCGGTACCGGTCAACATCCAGATTCTTTATGTTCTTACCGTTAAAAAATATCCCCCCG
>JAWOER010000120.1:0-4548 GCA_046482655.1 Candidatus Delongbacteria bacterium
ATCAGCAGTTGTTTGTATATCTGTGGTGACTGGGGAAGAGCGTAGAACATTCCCGGATATATTCTTGAAGGGACAAGATAGTCGCGCGCGCCCTCGGGCGTACTTTTACTAAATGTGGGGGTCTCGATCTCTATAAAACCTTTTTCTGAAAGATAATTTCTTACTGCAAGACATATCTTATGCCTTATCAGGAGATTGTTGGTCATTTTCCGGCTCCTGAGGTCTATATATCTGTATTGAAGCCTGAGATCCTCCCTGGCATCACTCTTACCGTTTAGAAAATTAAAAGGCGGAGTTAAAGATCTGTTCTCTATAATAATATTTTCTGCAACGATCTCGATCTCGCCGGTGACAAGAGTCCTGTTAGGTTCAGGTTTAATTCTTACCTTGCCCGAGACAGTGACTACGAATTCGTTTTTGCATTTGGATGCAGTTTCCAGTGTAGGCCCGTCAACCAGTTCAGGATCAAAAATCACCTGTGTGATGCCTTGTCTGTCTCTCAGATCAAAAAAGATCAGTCCCCCCAGATCTCTGTATTTGTGGATCCAGCCCGATAAGATTACTTTTCTTCCGTCGTCAGTCTTTCTGAGCTCCCCGCAATTATTTGTTCTTTTCATTGTGTATATTCCTTTAATTTAGACAGTAGGATTTTTAATGCTAACAGATACGGGTTTAAATTTAACAAGGTTTGCTGATTATTTCAACATGATTCTTAATCATTATTTATATAAAAATTTAACAAATAATATCTTGACAATTAAATAAAAAGACAGTAACTTAAGAGCCTCTGAGTGAGCCTGTTGCTATCAGAGGTTGATTAAAGTTTGAAAGAAATGGTAAAATGATAAAAAATCGGAGGAAAAAATGACAGAATATTTTGTAAAAGGCGGACCTTTTATGTGGCCAATCCTGATACTTTTTATTATAGGTATCGTAATCAGCCTTTACAAACTTATCGCTCTTCTCAACACATCGAGAAATGCGGGACAACTGATGGCGGATGTTAAAAAAGCTTTAGCTACTCAGGGAGTTGAGGGAGCTTTAAAACTCGTTCAGGGTAATAAGCCGATCGAGCAACTGATATCAACAGGATTGAAAAATCACAAATACGGTATCGAGAATGTCGAGAAATCTCTGGTAAATGAAGGCGGTATCCAAAATACTCACCTGTGGAGCGGAATGGTATGGCTGACAGCAGTCATTGCAACAGCACCCATGCTTGGATTTTTGGGAACTGTATGGGGTATGATAGGTGCAATGGACGCTATTGCCGCAGCGAATGATATTTCCCCTTCTATTGTTGCGGGCGGTATTTCGGAGGCTCTTCTCACTACTGCGTTCGGACTTGTAGTAGCGATCATCATTCAGATATTCCAGCAGTTCTTACAGTCTATAATCGACAGCAGAGTGCTTGACATGGAAGAGGCGAGCGTTGCACTGGTAGAAACTTTCGTAGAAATGCAAACAAAATAAAGTGAGTTCGAGATGTTAAAAAAGCCGGAAAAAAAGCTCGGAGAATTCAATGCATCGTCGATGGCGGATATCACTTTCCTTTTGCTTGTGTTCTTTCTGGTTACGACAACAGTTTCATCCGACAAAGGCATCAAATTCGTTCTGCCTCCCGCTGCGGATGATGTAACTCCTACAAAAGTAAGAGGAGTGGTTAATATATTCCTTAACGACGAAAATCAGGTGTTGTTGGGAACAAAAGGCAAGGAGGAAGAGGTAAGTTTCCCTCAGATAAAGAACAGACTGACATTGCTGGAGAGGGAAATATCCCAGCAGGGAGACTCAATAATAGTATCTGTTCAAGTAACTCCCGGATCCGCCTACAAGAACTACATTGAAATCCTTGATCAGATAAAGAGTGCGAGAATTGACAGAATATCGCTAGCCCAGTAAAACTAAAAGTTTAGGAAAACTATGATTGGAAATAACAAAAGACCGGACCAGGCCAAGATCTCAACGGCATCAATGCCGGACATTATATTCATGCTTTTGATATTCTTTATGGTTAGTACGGTATTCCGCGAGTTCAGGGGACTTCCCGTAAAGATACCTTCAGCCGCCAACGCGGAAAGGATAGAGGGTAAAAGGAATATTGTTTATTGTTTTATCGACATTAATGAAAGAATAAGCGTGGACGATAAACTTATGACCCCTAAGGAAGTCACTTCCATAATGTATTTAAAAAGGTCTAACAATCCCAGAGTTATTGTTTCCATGAAGATAGACGAGAACTGTAAAAATGAGATCGTGGACAAAGTACATCAGGCACTACAGGAAGCAGATGCACGCAGAATAGTTTATGCAACATTAACGAAGTAATGAGCTTGAAAAATCGAAGAATAATGGAGTTAGATAATGGCTTATAAAGTAGGTCAGTTTGGTGAGAGAGAATCAAGACTCGAAGAAATAATGACACTTATCGTTTTTCTGGTCCTCACATTCGTCTTTGCCGCATTTCATAAATTTGAAACAGAGGTGACTTTTGACGATGTGGTTTCCGATGAGATCGAGATCGAACAGGTTGAAGTGACTGAGCAGGTCAAAAAAACATCCAGACCCGCAACAGTCAGGATACCTATTGCGGTGGAAGACGAAGAGGAACTTGAAGAGGATATTGAAATGGAAATAGAAACGGCAAGTTTTGATATCAAATCAGAAGCCCCCCCTCCGCCTCCTCCTCCTCAGGATTCGGAAGAAGAAATTTTTGACTTTTTTGCTATCCAGGAAAAGCCGGAAATGATGAAAGGATATGCAGCCAAAATGCAGCAGTACATTTTAAAAAATTATCCTTCTCTGGCAAAAAGAAGCGGCGTTTCGGGAAGCGTAATAGTCAGATTTGTGTGTTCCACCGAAGGTATACCTGAAGATATTTCAATAGTTCAGGAAAAACCCAAAGATATGGGATTCGGAGAAGTTGCCGTTAAGGCTATTGAGCAGGCAAGGTTCAAGCCCGGAATGCAGAGAGATAAACCCGTTCCGGTGAGAATGTCTCAGAGGATCTCTTTCAACACATCAATGAGATAAAATTTAAAGGCCTGGAGACAGGTCTTTTTTATTAAATAATAATTCAAGAAATTTTTCGGAGATTGATCAATGATGAATGTACTGGTTATCGGTTCCGGCGGTAGAGAACATGCCATTATCGAAAAAATATCAGAGTCACCGAAGTGTAATAAAATATTTGCAATGCCGGGCAACGCGGGAACAGCGAATATAGCAGAAAATGTTGACATGGACACGGAAGATATAGGTCAGATCATTGATTTTGTTAAAGAAAACAATATCGATCTTACAATAGTAGGCCCCGAAAAACCCTTAACCCATGGAATAGTAAACAGATTTAATTCCGAAGGACTGGTTGTATTTGGACCAACTAAGGAAGCTGCGGAGATCGAATCGAGCAAGAGTTTTGCAAAAGAAATAATGACCAGATATAGAATACCGACCGCTTCATACAAAGTTTTTTCCGATTATGATAAAGCAGAAAATTATTTAAAAAGATCAGTACATCCGATCGTCGTAAAGGCGAGCGGCCTAGCCGCAGGCAAGGGTGCACTTATATGCAATACCGTCGATGAGAGTATCGGGGCTGCCAAAAAAATAATGATTGATAAATGTTTCGGAGATGCAGGGAACGAAATAGTGATCGAAGACTATCTTGAGGGGGAAGAAGCTTCGGTATTAGCAATATCTGACGGGAATAATTACAAGATACTCGTGCCTGCTCAGGATCATAAAGCTGCCTTTGACAAAGATATAGGTCCTAATACAGGCGGTATGGGTGCATATGCTCCTTCCCCGGCAGTGTCAAATAAAATGCTTAAAACGATCGATCAAAAGATTATAGCCCCCACAATAAAAGCAATGAAAAACGAGGACCGAATATTCAAGGGTGTTCTCTTTGCGGGGCTGATGCTCACTCCGAACGGACCTAAAGTTATCGAGTTTAACTGCAGATTCGGAGATCCCGAAACACAGGTGATACTTCCTCTTCTCGACGGGGATCTTGTAGATATTATGATGAAAGCTGCAAAAGGCGAATTTGACTGTAACGGGGTACTGCCGCAAAAGAATGCACACTGCCTTTCGCTCGTTCTGGCTTCAGGAGGATATCCCGAAAAATATTTTAAAGGTTATGAGATCAGGGGTTTGGAAAAAGTGTCCGGCAGAAACATCAGCATTATACACGCAGGCACAATTAGTAAGAACGGCAAGATCCTGACAGCAGGCGGAAGGGTACTCAATATTGTAGCTGTGGCAACTACTTTAAAAGATGCAAAGAAACAGGCTTATGATACAGCCGCCGAGATAGATTTTAAAGATAAATATTTCCGCTCTGATATAGGAGATAAAGGGATAGAGCACTACCGACAGGATAATTAAAAGCATTTTTTTAATTTATTAATTGCGTTTATATCAATATCTTAATATATTTTACCGACAGTGAAGACAAATGAAGTTAAAATGGAGGAGAAATGAAATATGCTAAACTTCTGTTATTATTCCTCACGGCATTTTTTCTGTATTCAAATGAATTAA
>JAWOER010000127.1:0-17385 GCA_046482655.1 Candidatus Delongbacteria bacterium
GTGGTGATGGATGAGACCACATGTATGGTCGATGTTGCTAAATTCTTTCTCCACTTTACCCAGCAGGAGAGCTGTGGTAAATGCACTTTTTGCAGGATCGGAACGAAGAGGATGCTCGAGATACTCATGAGGATCACTGAAGGAAAAGGTGAGGAAGGGGACATCGAAAAACTGCAGGAGCTTGCCGCTCAGATCAAAGATTCCTCTCTCTGCGGACTGGGACAGACGGCCCCCAATCCCGTACTCACGACCATAAAATATTTTAGGCACGAATACGAAGCCCATATAAGAGATAAGAAGTGCCCGGCCAATTCATGTAAACAGCTTATTACCTACAATATCAACGATAATTGTATCGGCTGTACAGCATGTGCAAGAGTCTGTCCTTCTCTGGCGATCACCGGTGAAAGAAAGCAGAAACATGTTATCGATCAGGTAAAATGCATAAAATGCGGTGCCTGTTTTGATGTGTGTAAATTTAAGGCAATCGATAAAAATTAAAGCAAGGGGAATTTGTATATGGAAGGTATCAAGATAAATATAAACGGGTCCGAATACGAAGGAAAGCAGGGAGAAACCGTTCTTGAGCTGTGCAGGAGGAATGACATATCCATTCCGACTCTTTGTCATGACGACAGGCTCAAACCTTATTCCTCATGCTTTTTGTGTGTGGTTGAGATCGAGGGAATGAGAACTCTTCAGCCTGCCTGCTCGACTAAGATCGCTAAAGAAATGAAGATAAAAACAGACAGCGAGAGGGTAAAAAATTCCAGAAAAACAGCTCTGGAGCTTCTTTTGAGCAACCATTACGCCGACTGCCTGGGTCCGTGTAAACTGACATGTCCTGCGGGAGTTGATGTTCAGGGCTATATCGCCCTTATAGAAAAAGGACTGTATTCTGAGGCAGTGGCACTGATAAAAGAAAAGAACCCTCTGCCCGCTATCTGCGGGAGAGTATGCGTAAGACCGTGCGAAGTGGCCTGCAGAAGGAATTTGGTTGACGAGAATGGCGTGGGCATAGATTATCTGAAAAGATATACTGCCGATAAGGATCTAGCGTCAGAAGACAGGTATATTCCCGCAAAAAAAGCGTCTACAGGTAAAAAAGTATGCGTTATCGGTGCCGGCCCGGCGGGTCTTACATCGGCATATTATCTTTCGATCCGGGGACATCAGGTAGATATATTTGAAGCAAGTCCACACGGCGGTGGAATGCTCAGGTACGGCATTCCCGAATACAGGCTGCCGAATGATCTGTTACAAAAAGAGATAGACTCGATCACGGAACTCGGAGCGACGATATCCTACAGCAAAAAATTCGGTAAAGATATAAATTATGATCATGTTAAGGAGAATTACGATGCAATGATCACAACGGTCGGATGTCAGAAAGGCGCATCTATGAGAGTTGAAGATGAAGACGCGGAAGGAGTTCTTTCGGGAATTGACTTCCTGAGAACTATGGAGCTTACGGGCAAAAAATTCGATTTCAAGGGAAAAAAAGTTGCCACGATCGGTGGAGGGAACACGGCTATGGACTGCTGCAGAAGCGCTCTCCGCTGCGGAGCCGAGAAATCATATATAATATACAGAAGAACTGAAAAAGAAATGCCCGCAAATCCTATCGAGATCCATGAATCTAAGCTTGAAGGAGTTGAATATATGTTCCTTACCGCTCCCTTAAAAGTCATAAAGGATGATAACGGGAGACTTAGATCACTCCAGTGTATAAAGATGGTGCTGGGCGAACCCGATGCTTCGGGGAGAAGGAGACCTGTTCCTGTCAAAGACTCAGAATTCGAGCTGGAATTGGACTATATATTGGGTGCGATCGGGCAGAAAACGGATGTCGATTTCGTTGAAAACATTAACCCGCACGCCGAAGGTGAATTCAAACTCAACAGATGGGGAGATATTGATGCAGCCGAGAAAACTCTACAGACCGGCGTACCAAGTATATTCGCAGCAGGCGACGCTGTCACGGGGGCCGCAACACTGATCGAGGCGATCGCACAGGGAAGACTTGCATCGGCAAGCTGCCACCAGTTCCTGACAGGTCGGGAAGTTGTAGGGGAGGATCCTGAATTCGTGAGTAAAAAGGATAATTTTACGGATCAGGAGCTTGAAGCTGATGAATATAAAAATGAATTCAACACACAGATGAGAGAAGAGATGCCGGTACTTCCCGTAAATATGAGAAAGAACTTTGATGAGGTGGAGCTCGGTTATACCTGTGAACAGGCAAAAAACGAGGTCAACAGATGTCTCGAATGCGGATGTGACGCATATTTTACCTGTGATCTGAAAAAATACTCAACTGAATACGGGATCGACCAGGAAAAATACGGCGGATCTTACCAGAAATACGATGTGGATTATTCTCACCCGTATATCGAGATCGATAACAACAAATGTATTCTCTGCTCAAGATGTATCAGAGTGTGTAAGGATATCGTCGGGGCAAATGCTCTCGGACTGGTGAACAGGGGATTCGACACTTTTGTAGCTCCCGCGCTCGGGAACTCGCTGACTGAAACTCCCTGCGAATCGTGCGGAATGTGTATAGACACCTGCCCGACAGGAGCGATCTCGGAAAACAAACAGTTCAAGCCGGGTCCGTTCAAGACTTCGGTTTATGAATCCGTATGTAACTTCTGCTCATTAGGCTGCGGGATCGAGATACATCACAAAGGCGGATTCGTGATAAGCGTGAACGGAAGAAAAACGCCGGCGAACCCTGACGGCAACATCTGCAGGTACGCAAAATTCGGCTATAAATACCTGAACGATAAAAACAGGATCACAAAACCGATGGTCAAAGACGGCGAAAAATGGAAGGAAGTCAGCTATGAGCAGGCTTACAATATCCTAGCGGAAAAGATCAAAGCTGTAAAACCGGAAGAGAATTCATTCATGGCCGGCGGAAGGCTGACGAACGAGGAGCTTTACCTTACTTCAAAACTCGTTAAGGAAGCTGTAAAGACCTGCAACCTTTCTTCATTTTTATACCACGGAAGAGAGCAGGCTTTCAAAGACAACTGGTTTGCAAATGCCTCGTTCGATGATCTAGACAAAGCCGGAGCGGTTTATTTTATAGGTTCGGAGATCGACAAAGAGAATGCTGTTCTCGGTTTCAGGTTAAACTCACTCAGGCAGGAAAAAGATCTGAAGATGGTCAATATCCACAAAGCTGATGATTCTACCCTGAACAAAAAATGCGACTGCACAGCTAAAGTGGCTTCCTACTACAATTTCGTTAAAGCCATGAACTATGTGATCGTAAAAGAAAATCTCGTCAATAAAATGTTTCTCGACGGGAACACGGAAGGTTTCGAAGCCTATTCGGCAGACCTTCTCAAAAATGACTTGGCCTCACTTTGCGGAAAAGCGGGAGTGACAGAGGAAAAAGTCAGAAAAGTCGTTAAGCACTATAACGAAGAGCCGAACGCGATCATAATATTCAACGAAAAGAACATATCGTCACCGGGCATAAAAGAGATATTCAACCTCGCGCTTTTAACAGGAAAACTGGGAAAGACCGCAAGCGGAGTGATAGCTTTAAAAGAGAAAAACAACGCTCAGGGACTTTTTGACATGGGAATTTACTGCGACTGTGAAGACTGCTCCTGCGACCACTCGAAGATCAAGAACATCTTCATCTTCGCTGAAGACCCTGTCGGATGCTCGGCTGACAAGAAAACGGCTCAAATGCTCGACGGTGCCGAATTCAAGGTCGTTTCGGATTACTTTATGACTGAGACCGCGAAAACGGCGGATGTTATACTCCCGGCATCATTCCCTACTGAAACAGGCGGATCATTCTCGAACACTCAAAAGCGCCTCGTCACTTTCGAAGCCGTTGCAGAACCTAAGGCCGTGCTGTTCAAAGATCAGCTGATATCACTAATGGAAAAACTCGGAGTTAAAGCAGAATACGCTTCGAACGAAGACATCTTAAAAGAAGCTGTATCGAAAAATCAGAACGGGCTTAAGGACAAGGAAGACGCGAAATTTATCTTCGAGACAACTGAAGACAAATGCCACGGAACAGGATTCGGACACGGCTGCGACATTATTGTAAAAATGGCCGATGACGAGTTCGCAGAAAAACTCTGAGCGATTTTTGCAAAGTTAAAATATAATTAAGTATGACGGGCATTTTGAAAAATGCCCGTTTTTGTTTTTGGAATTCAGGTGATTTTTAGTTATATTGTGATCTGTGCATAATATGTAAATGAAAATAATAACAAACAGGAGGAATCGTTATTATGAAAAGTGTTTTAAAAGTTTTAGTCTTTACTGTCCTGACATTTTTTCTCGTTATTTTTCAGGGTTGTAAGGCAGGGGACAGTGACATCTCCGTTCAAAAAGACTCTGTAAAAAAGGATGTTGTAACCGAGAAAAATATCTCGTTCGACAAACAGATGGAAGAGCTCGAACAAAAAGAACTCGAACTTGATTCTGTCAGAGTTATTTTGCAGGATAAACATTCAGCTCTAAAAGCAAAAGAGGATGAACTGAACCAAAAGGCCGTTGAATTAATAAAAAAGAGTACCAGACTTGATTCAAGAGAAATAACCGCAAAAATAATGATGAACACTGGTTATTCTCTTTTACTTATAGGTCTGCTCCTTCTTCTTGTAAGTTTGATCATTTTGAGAAAACTAAATAAGGCAATTTACGCAAAAAAAGATGCTGAAGAAGAAGTTGAAGAAACAGATGAAGACGATTCTGAAGAAGAAGAAGAGAATAAATAGAGCACCGGTTGTTCACCGCTCCACATAACCGGATTTTTTTGAAGGCTCCTTAACTGAGCCTTCATTCATTTATTTTAATAGTACGATTGATCTCTTCGATCTCAACACTCCTCTCGTCTCCTCCGAAAAATTTGATCTCGAGAGTAAAGCCGTCTTTTTCTGTTCCCAGCCCGAAATGCTGAATGAGCGAATGCTGATTTGTTGAACCTTTTCCCCCCTGTACTTCTCTTATAAGACTGATATTGTCGTTAAACAGTTTCAATCTTGTTCCGATACCGTCGGAATGGTCTTTACCGGTGATCTTTACTTTGAGCCAGTTCCCTGTGCCGGGAGTGATGTTTTGGAAGAGCTTTATTTGTCCTCCCGCTGTAATGATATCGGTCTTTCCGTCATTATCAATGTCGGCAAAAGCTACCCCCCAGCCGTTAAATATTCTGGTGCCTGAAAGATAGGTGATATCTTCAAATGCGGTATCACCTTTGTTCATATACAGGAATGATCTGCGGTTTTTGTAAACGCTTGTCAGATAGAGATCAAGATATCCGTTGTTATTCAGGTCTCCCAGAGCAGGTTCCGAATGGGTCTCCTCGAATTTTATTCCCGCTTCTCTCCGAATATCGGTAAATGTATAATCCGGAGGTCCCGAATTCAGATATATTTTTGTCATATCTGAAAGATCAATATATCTGGGATGGGCGAGATTAGCGTTAATAAGGTCTAAATAGCCGTCATTATTTATGTCTCCCCATTCGGCGCCGATAGTGTGTCCCCACCAGCCCCCGGTATTTGTTCCTGCTATGCCTTTTTCTTTCGCGGCGTGCCGAAAGTCCGCTTTTCCGTTATTGATCAAAAGAAAATTATCCGTAAGCCGGTAATTCGACACAAAAATATCGGGCTTTCCGTCGTTATTATGGTCTGCGATACTTACACCCCGTCCCGCCCTGTTCTTTCCGTCTGCGGGAAGTACACCGCTTTCAGCTGCTGCACTTTCAAATTTACCTTCTCCACTGCCGAGATATAATTCGTCCCGGCCGTATTCTCCGCTCTTTTTTTCATAATTCGCATAATAAATATCCAAATATCCGTCCATGTTAAGGTCCGCTATACCTATACCTTCTGTCGGAATAGAGTTATCCGTCACAGAATTTTCTCCCGATATCTTTTTAAAGACACCTTTGTCATTTATCCATACTGCTTCAGGATCCATTGTTACAATATCAAGGGCACCGTCATTATTAAAATCGCCCCATAAACCGCCCCTTGCAGCCATGTCTTCGGGAAAAGCAAGGTCAGTGATCTCATAAAATGCTTTTCCTTTCATATTTTTAAAAAGTCTTTTTCCGTCAATAAGAAGATCCTGATATCCGTCATTGTCATAGTCTCCCCAGGCAACTCTTGATCCCCTTACATCACTAAGACCGTATTGTTCTGTAACATCTTCAAAGACAATATCGTCATATTCAAGGTCTTTTCTTATATCCAAAAGAACTTCTGCTGAATTATCCATTGACTTTGTTTCAATATAGAGCGAATCGCAGAGCTGCCAGACATTTCTTGAATCGCCTGCTATAAGAGCTTTTGACAGATATTTTGCTGCGAGGTCATTATTTCCGGTACCATTATAGGCTCTGCCCAACAGGTAGTGTATTGGCGCAAGAGTGGTCTCGTCGTCAACTGTAAGAGTATTCGAATCTAAAATATTTTTAAGTATCTCAAAAGCTTTGTCAAACTTTTTCCGGTCAATAAGTATTTCGGCATAATAAGTGCCGGCACGGACAGGTGCGCTTCTTTTTTCCAGTTCCCATTTCTTTTTGGGAAAATGATCGAGACGGGGGTAATTTTTTGAAAGTTCAAAACCCTGTTTTGCAAAATTTAGTGCAGCAAGCGTGTCATCAAGGTCAATACAGCAATATCTTGCAGAGGTCGTATATGGAAGATAATCTTCTTCGAATTCATTTATAAAATCATCAATTGTTCTTTTTAGATCGTCATGTCTTTTGGTTTTGCTGAGAGAATTAAGCAAATATTCGTACATCGTTCTGCGCCACTGCGTTGAGGGATATTTAACAAGCATATCTCTGATCATTTCGATCTTGAGGCTGTCCTTATCCCATACAGGGTAAAGTCTTTCATAAAACTCCGAAGAGGCCAGGTCAAAAGTCTCTTTGGACACGGGATATTTTTGTATTATCTTATCTTTGATCTGCCGTGCCGAAAGAGTATCTTTTGCAGTAACATATTCTTGGTATGTTCTATACAGCTTATCTGCATCGGTCGGATCTTTTAATACCCCCCGTGAACACGAGAGTAGAAAAACTACACAGGCCAGAGCTAAAATAATGCGACACATGAACGCTCTCCTTAAAATGTTAAGGATAATATATATTTTTATCCGGCATAATGCAAGAATTTATTGATAAAAATATTTTTTTAACAATAAGGTCAGGCAAGACCGAAATAAAAAGCAAGTATCCCGAAGACCATATCAGCTTTCATAATGAGGCTGAGTTTTTCATAATCTATTAAAGCCGCCCCTTTTTTAAACAGCGATATCAAAACATATATCATAACAGGAAAGACTGAGAAGATAATGATCGCAGTGAAGGAACTATTATAATGGCCCGAAAGCATGAGCCAGCCCAAATATATTATCAGCGTGAATATGAGTATTACAATTATCCTGACCGTTTTTTTTATACCGAGTTTTACCGCCATTGTACGGGCGTTATTTTTACGGTCACCTTTAATATCGGAAACATCTTTGATTATTTCTCTGATAAAGTGGAACAGGAAAGCAGAAACTGCGAGCGGGATTATTTTTGTAAAGTTACCTGTGGTAATAGAGCAAAAATAAAACAGGTAACCGCTTATAAAGGCAACAATAAAGTTCCCCCAAAATGGTCTTCTTTTTAGAAAAACTGTATAAAAAAGGAGAATAAAATTTACAAGAATAACAGCAGCTGCCGAATGGTATCCCAAAAAAAATCCCGAAATTATTGAACCGGCAACAAACAATACATACAGCACATAGGCCGATCCTACCGTCATGTTCCCGGACGGCAGCGGGCGGTGGGGTTTATTTAAAATATCTATATCAATATCAATTATGTCATTGATAATATTGCCTGCAGCAGCCGTAAGTACCGTAGAAAGAACAATAAAGCTGAGGTTGGCATAAATTATTTTTTCTGCTACGATCACATATGCGACGATTGAAGCAAATGCAGTTATAAGAAGATTAAAAGGTCGTAATATTTTTAAATACGATCTCATTGTGATATTTTTCGGACAGATCTTGGTTTAAAGAATTTCTTTTGAGAAGCGGATCTGCTGAAAAGTATCAGACCCGTGATGCTTGCAAAAAAACCGATAACGGCACCGGCCATTCCCGCTTCTTCTGTTTCCCAGATCAAAAAGGCTGTGTAGTAAAATACGAAAAGAGTGATCAGAGGGATCATGAACAGGAGAAAACCCGCCGCAAGTTTTGTTTTTGGCGCCAGGTCTATCTCAACAATATCCCCGGGTTTAAGACCTGCTTTATTCTCAACTTTGATCCGGGCCGGTTCATCCCCGGCCATACAGACACCTCTGTTAGAACAGCTTTTGCAGGAAGAATTTAACTCCATCTCTATATACACATATCCGTTTTCCGAACTCTTTACTGTTCCGGTATCCATTTTATTTCCATATATAAGATAAGCTGGCTTTGTGTGTGTTGCCGAGATCCTCAAAATCCGGCCTGAAAGTATAATCCAGAATAAAATTCATAAAAGATAATCCGCTTCCTGCAGTCCATGTGTCATCAGTATTATATCCGCCGCGCAGACTGATGTTTTTGAAGATCAGCTCCAGTCCTCCCGAAAATACGATGTCAAAGACGCTGTAAGAAGCCAGTGAATAGTTTGAATAGTTCTCTGTCCTGATCTTTGTTCCGGCTATCAGTTTATAGTCTGCAAGAAAATAATCGATCTTATTGTTATATTCGGTACTAAAGATAATTGAGGGCCTGATAAATTCATTCTTACCGGTAGTCCAGAATAGTGCAGAGGTGAGAATATCCTGAAGTTTAAGCCCCATAACGATATTTTCTAATTTGTACATCCCCGAAAGGTCAAGACCTGTGCCCGCCGCAGATTCAGTTTCAAAAGTTTTGTATAAAAATTTCACACTTCCGCCCAGATTGAAGTTGACGCCAAACTTTTTTCCGGCCGAGAGAAATAATGCAAACTCATTATCCGAGACAGATCTGTCCGGCAGTATTCTGTTTTCGGGACCTGCGGGCTCGTCTTCATTTTCGAGTCTGGTGAATGTGATATTATCAATATTGAGCCAAAGCAGGGCAATACCGGCATCAATACCGGAATATGAGGTATTGAAAGATACAAAATCCTGCTGAACGAACCCTTCGAATCTTTCGCTGTGCGACAACAGTATTCCCTTGTGCTCTAATTCGGGAAGGTATGCAGGATTATGATAGACCGCGGCGGCAGTGTTAAAAGATGTAAGCAAAATATTGCCCAGGGAAAGACTTCTCGCGTCGGTTCCCGAACTTATGAACTCGCCTGCATACTTTCCCCCTCCGTATGCCTGAGTGATAAAAAAGATGAATATGGAGCAGATAATTGTTTTCATTTTAACCTATAAGATCTTCAATACTGCCTTTTCCCTGTCTTACAATTTCAATTTCCTCTCCACAAAGATCAATTACTGTCGAGAATTCAGGCTCGATAATGCCGCAGTCAATTATAACATCTACCTGTCTTCCATAGATCTTATCTATTTCGAGAGGGTCCGATAATGAGGGTGCTCCGTTCCTGATATCGATGTATTTATTAATACTCGAGCTCACTATAGGATTGCCCATTTCTTCTACTAAAGCATGGTCGATATTGTTCAGAGGTATCCTGATCCCGACCTTTTTTTTGGGTCCCGAAACAGTTTTTGAAACAGAGTTCAGCGCATTCATTATAAAGGTATAAGGTCCGGGAAGAAGTTCTTTAATTATCTTAAATGATTCATTCGGACATTCTGCGTAATCGGTCAGCTGGCTCAAATTATTACAGACAAAAGAAAATGTTTTCCGTTTATCTGTCTTTTTGATCAATATCAGTTTCTCGATCCCTTTTTTGTTAAAAAGGTCACAGCCGAAAGCATAACCCGTGTCGGTAGGATAGATGATCACACCGCCTTTACGCAAAATACCGGATATGATCTCAATATCTCTTTTTTTGGGGTTCTCTTCGTGCATTTCTATGATCATAAAGGGTCCTTTGCTAACTTAATTCCAGCATTTTATTCAAAGCTTTCAAGGCTTTTTTTCTTATATTTTCTTCGACCTCGATCTCTATCTGTTCGGTTACAAGAGAGTTATAGACCTTGTCCAAAGTAGTTTTTTTCATTTGGAGGCAGACCGCATGGTCGGCGAGAGGGTATATTCTTTTTAAAGGGTAGCGTTTCTGCAGTGTTTTCGCTATCTCGATCTCCGTGCCGATTATCACACCTGCTTTCTCATCCATTATGTCCAGATTATCTTCGACAAATTTAATGATCTGTGATGTGGAGCCTACAAAATCAGCTTTTTCCAGCACTTCTTTCGGCGCCTCGGGATGGATCAGCGTAACGCAGTCCGGGTGTTCATGTTTTGCAATAAATATATCGCCTGTACTGAATTCGTCATGAACATAGCAGTGTCCGTTCCACAATATAATATCCGCTCCTGTCATCATGCTGCAGTAGTAACCGAGATTTTTGTCCGGTGTAAAAATTATCTCCCTGTCTTTGTAGTGTTCAACTATTTTGACGGCATTGGCCGATGTGCATGTGACATCACTTTCGGCTTTGACTTCGGCGGACGAATTGATATATGTAATAACTACCGCGTCAGGGTGTTGCTTTTTTAGGTCACGCAGTCCTTCTGCACTGCACATTCCCGCCATAGGGCAATTTGCTTCTGCGGAGGGAAGGAGTACTTTTTTTGAGGGTGACAGGATCTTTGCACTTTCAGCCATAAAATCAACACCGCAGAAAACGATAATATCCGCCTGAGTGGACGCCGCTTTTTTTGCAAGTTCCAATGAATCGCCTATAAAATCAGCTACAGGATGAATTTCTTCGTTCTGATATGAATGGGCCAGGATGACGGCATTTTTCTTTTTACTGATCCTGAGGATCTCACTCTTCAGTTCATCGTCAGATATATTTCTGTTCTGCTCATTTTCGTTAAATACCATACCGCCGCTCTTTTTTTTGACTGGAATATAGGCAAGTTATATAATAATGTCAAACTCAAAAAAAAACACCGCTTTATTGCGGTGTTTTACGGCAGTTCAATAATAGGGGGAGGATTATCTTTACTGCCGAGTGTTAATATACAAAAAAAATTAACGAAAAACTAACAAAATTTTATGATTTTTTAGGACAGTTTTAAAAAAGGTACAGCATCAAGTCCCGCATCGAAAGGGAATTTAGAAATCCCGTGATGTTCGATCTTCAAATAAGCCGTAGCTGCGATCATGGCGGCGTTGTCTGTGCAGTATTTCGGGCTCGGATAATAAAAATCAATATTTTTTTTCTTTGCATAATACGCTACTTTTGATCTGAGTAACGAGTTTGCCGATACGCCCCCGGCAAGAAGAACAGATCTTACGCCCCATTTTTTTACCGACTCAAAAAGCTTATCCGTTAATGAATCAGTGACTGAATCAAGGAATGCGGCCGCAATATTTGCAAGATTATTCTCGATGAATTTTTTATCATGCTTTTCAATATAGTACTTAAGTGCTGTCTTGAGACCGCTGAAACTAAAATCTGTGCTGCCGTGCATTCCCCGCGGAAACTTTTCAAACCCCCGGTCGCCTTTGGCCGCAAGGCCGTCCATTACTCTGCCGCCGGGAAATCCCTGCCCGAGCATTTTAGAGACCTTGTCTATGCACTCCCCCGCGGCGTCATCTCTTGTTTTACCGATCAGTTCGTATTTTTCGAACTCGGGGACATATACAAGTTCTGTATGTCCGCCGGACACGACGAGGGCGATAAAAGGGTATTTTATATTTTTGTGTTCAATAAAATTTGCAAATATATGAGCTTCGATATGATTTACCGGCACCAGCGGTTTTTTTAGGGAAAATGCCAGACCTTTTGCAAAATTAACCCCCACGAGAAGCGGTCCAACCAAACCGGGTCCGTAAGTTACTCCAAAGGCGTCGATATCACTGAATTCAATTTTCGCATCCTCAAGAGCTTTTTTTGTAACTTCGGGAAAATTCTTTAAATGTGCTCTTGAGGCTAATTCGGGAATTATTCCGCCGAATTTTGAATGTTCGGGCTGTGTATTGACCGCGACAGACAGAATGTTCCCGTCCTCAAGAACCGAGACCGAAGTATCATCGCAGGATGATTCAATACCCATAATTAGCATTTGTCCTCCGCAAGAGAGATAATATCATATATTTTCCACCTCAGATCATCGTCAAGAGCCGTAAAAAAGATCTCTTTTACAACAAATTCCAGATCACCGTCCTTTAAAAAAACTTCGAGCTGCGACCTGGCTTTTACGGCAGAATCCTTTGACGGAAATGTACCGATAGACACATGAGGTATAAATTCTTCCAGATTTAATCCCTGAATATTTTCGGGGCAAATGGAGGAAAGTTTTTTGTTCATTTCGTTCAGCTCAGCAGTTTTGTGCGGAGCGATATACAAAAAATACGGATCAGAAAAAAATCCGGTTTTTGTAAATTTGACCCTGAACGGTCTGAACGATCTTACCGCATCCACAGCCTTTTTTCTGTGTCCTTTCCACATTTCTTTCGAAATATATGGGGGATACATTAGTGTAAGGTGTGGTTTCGGCATACGCACATATTCACTGAATCTGGCCTGCCATGAGTATATTTTTTTTGTTATTTTGTCGGGAAGGAATATAAATAAACCTCCGTCTCCGGGTCTTGAAGTGTCCATGTTCTCCTTTTTTATTAGAAAGATCTGTTTAAAAGGAAATTTAAGAAATAAATTGATATTTCGTTATAATAAAATTATAATTCGGACAAATTAGCGGAAAAATTTATGAAGAAGATTTTAAAATACGAGATCAAGCAACTCTTGAGAGACAAGAAGACGATCATTTTTATTTTTATTCTGCCGCTCGTTGTCTTCCCTCTTATCAACGGGATACTTTCAAAAGCAGTCGAAACGAAAATAGAATCGATCACAGAAGAAAGATTTGAAATAGTCGCTCTTCGAAATAATCTGCTCGAAGAGGTTTTTCGCAGAGCCGGCCGCGAGTCCGGTTTTTCTGTCGAATACATTACAGAGATCAGCAATACTGATTCTCTTCTGGAAATATATCCGGCAGTAGTTACCGTCCTGCACAATGATTCACTGGGCACAGATGAAATACTTGTGTCATATTCAGCCAAAAAGGACCGGCAGAGTATTCAGGCCCGCAATGTTCTAAAAGAATTAAGAGATGTAAAAGATGAAATTAAAGTTGAAAGATACAGAGAGATCGGTGTAGATAATTATTTTGAAGATTCTGTACCGGCAGTTTCAAACATTTCATCCCGGCAGGATGTAGCCAATTCCAGGGCCTCGGGTTTTTTGCCTGTTACAATCATAATGGTTTTGCTTATAGGAACATTTACCATATCAAATTATGTTATACTGGGAGAAAAAGATAATAATACGCTGGAAGCCCTTGTTTCTTCGGGGGTCAGACGCTCCGGTATTATTTACGGCAAAATGACAGTCGTGATCATAGCGGGACTGATAATGTCACTGCTTTCTGTAATTTCTCTGATCATGTACAGCGTTTTTACCGGGACTGTTGTTGTAGATATTATGATAGATCCGGCGGGAACTGTTTTATTTATAGCAGTGATAACAGGTCTTTCGGTATTTATCTCCTCGTTCTCCGTTCTTGTCTCATGCAAGCTTAAATCTTCTTCGTCCGGTCAGCTGGCTTTTTTACCGTTGATGCTTCTGTTCCTTGTTCTGTCTCTTATGGGTATCTTCGAAGGCGTGAGTATTAGCAGGGGATTTATGCTTATTCCCGTAATTAATTCTTCGGGCGTGATCAAAAGCATAATCGCGGGAAATTACAGTATTGTGGCCGTCACAGTTACGACAGGGCTGAATTTTTTATACTCTTTTCTGATCGTAAGGGCTTCGTCCGATTATTTGGGCGGAGACGAAATACTGGACAAAAATTCAGATATGGATTTTGCCAGAAAAGGCTTTTCTAAAGGTGAAGTGCTCACTATTTATGCCCTCCTTGTTGTATTGTATATGATGATCGGCGGTTATCTGCAGTCAAAAAATATAGTGACGGGGCTTATACTGTCCCAAATATTTATACTCGGAGGGTTTGTTTTAATAATGAGCCACATTTCGAACATCGGTCTAAAAAGACTTCTGCACCTGAAATTTTTTAGGACAAAATATCTGTATGCAGCAATTCTTCTGGGCATAACCGCGAGATATCCGATTTCACTTATTTCAGAAAAGATATCTTATATATTTCCTGTACCAAAGGTCTTTGAACATACGAATATACTTTCGGGTGATATCGGGGGCATAAATATCGTATATGCTTTCATAATAATATCCGTGCTCCCGGCGATTTTTGAAGAATCGGTTTTCCGGGGAGTATTTTTCAAAATAATGGAAAAAAGATTCTCCCGGACCGGCCTGATCGTCGCTACAGGACTGATGTTCGGGGGGATACATTTGAATATTTTCTCATTTTTCGAAACTTCGGTGCTCGGGATCCTTCTCGGATTACTGGTGCTCCTTTCGGGGTCGATCTTTCCTTCTATGGTCATGCATTTTATTAATAATGCATTTTCTCTGTCAATTATGAAAATGATCGAAAGCGGAAAAATAGATTCTGAAAGCTGGATATTTACGAACGAGACTTTAGCTTATTCGATGAGCATTCTGACGGTTCTGATAATTGTCCTGCTGCTAAAAAGGAAATAAAATCACCTAATGTTTTCTGAAAGCGATCAGCCTCTTGATTATTTTTTCGGTTTCAGTTGAAGTATCTGTTATCTTATCTTCTGTAAGATCTTTTGAATATGACCAGGTGAATTCATATACCTCCCTGTGAAAAACAAGGTCCATTTCGAATTTTTCGAGGCGGGTAATATATATTTTGTGTATCGTGTTCGTTATGGTTGCCTGTTCAATATCCTGAGTTATTATACTCGCACTTTTCGGAACAGCCACTATTTCGACTACAGAACATTCCACAGTATCTCTGCTTGTGATCATTTTTTCGTCGGGGAGAAATCTGAACATGGCGATCTTTCTTTTCTCCTCTTCATTTCTCACCTCAATATGTTTGCTTCTGTTCATAGGGTCCGAACTCCTTGAATATCTGTACAGAATGGAGTCGGGAGATATTTCTCTGCAGACCTTATCTTCTGTGAATTCTTCTGTTTTAAGACCTTTGAAAGCTATTCCGCTGTAGGATACAAAACCGGACTTGTCCAGATCGTTTCTTAAAACAGCGCCGTTAAATCTGCTGTAAAGACTGTCTGTATCTGTTAGAGCATCGGATATGACTGCAAATTCAGAAAGTCCTTTTTTTACAACATATCCTTTTTTAAATACACCCTCCTCTTCTTCGAACCCGATCCTGCAAATTTCGTTGGAGAACTTTAAAACATACACAAGATCGCCCTTGCTGAGCACGGCTTCGATATTTCCGCTCAGAGTGCTGTCACTAAACACATTTACTGTATTCTGTCGTATCCAGTGCGGATTGATCTTCATTTCCGATCTTTTTCCGTTTTCGGGAATATTTTTTATTTCCGAGTATGATGCTGCATAATATCTGTCTTTTTTTAGAGCGCTTATTCTTATCCAGCCTTCAATAACTCCGTTGAATTTATCCAGTACCCTTGCCTGCATATAATTCCCTTTACGCGAGTCCTCTATTACCTCAACGAACATGCCAGCGCTCAAAGAATAAACAGGTTCCGCGTTGTTGGCAGGTGCGTCATACAAAAATTCCACAGGTTTCAGTACCTGAAAAAAAACAGCCTCGGTCTTGTCTGTCCGAAAATTATTGAATGTTATTCCTGTATTTGAATCCGTAACGGTTTTTTTTAAGCCTGAATTCTGAGCTGACAAAAAGGAGCACATGAACAGCCCGATTATAAAAACCGATCTTAAAACAGATGTTATTTGGTATGATCTCATATAGATCCTCCGGGGTTTAAACTAAAAAAAATGGCCTTATCGCCTGGTTTACTGTACCGCAAGAAAAGATAACTGAATTTATTGGTAAAATCAACTGTCAGAGAACAATTATGCGCCAAATATGCGCCAAAAATAAAAAATATTTTGATTTGCAATTTAAAAACTTAGATGCTATATTATGCGTTAACCCGGCATCAAAAGAGATCCGGGGGCTGGGAGTATGAAAGTAAAAACGATTAATTTAATACGGAGTCAGTTATGAAAAGAAGAATCGTCGCTATCATGTTAGTGCTTTTCACAACTATGTTGTTTTCTCAGACGACAGGTGTGATCAGAGGTGTAGTTCTTGACGAGATGGGTGATCCTTTACCCGGGGCCAATGTTGTTGTAAAAGGAACAACATGGGGAGCAGAGACCGATGAGGATGGTTATTATTATATCATCGGTGTAAGAGCTGGTACCTATACCATGAAGGCTGAGTTCATCGGATTCGTTCCGAGTGAAGTTCAGAATGTCAGAGTAAGGGTCGGTCTCACGACCACTCAGAACTTTAAACTTTCGACCGAGATCATGGAACTTGCAGAAATCGGGGTTGAGGTCGCAATGGAAAAAAAGGTCGAAATGGATGTTACGACATCTGTGAGGTCTATCGACATGGACAACCTTGAAAGACTTTCCGTGACTGCTGTTGATGATATGCTTAAGCAGACAACCGGTATCCAGACCGATGCTGATGGCGAGCTTCACTTTAGAGGCGGAAGGTCCGGCGAGGTGAATTATGTAATTGACGGTGTTTCGGTAGGAGACCCCACCGGCGCAAAAACCAACCCCGTAGAGATCAATTTTGCCAATGTCGAAAGTTTTAATATCCAGAAGGGTATCCCTGACGCAGAGTACGGTGACGCTCTTTCGGGAAGTGTGAACATTGTAATGAAGATAGGTGATCAGGAAAAGACATCGGGACACGCAAAATATGCCACAGATACTTTTTTCGGTGACAGCAAACTGAATTACGATAAAGGAGAATTCAGCTTGAGCGGACCGATCCCGCTGCCTGTCAACGGAATGAAACCGACATATTATATTGCAACCGATTTTACACTTCAGGACGGCTATAACCGCTCATACAGAGAGCAGGGAGATCCCGACGGAGAATATTTTGAATTTAAAGACTATGATATTACCGGTTTTGGTTTCAAAATGCCGCAAAGAAGAGAAAACAATTTTAATATTATACTCAAGGCTGCATACGATATCAGTATGACCCAAAAGCTCAGCCTTTCCTACACAAAATCAAGAACAAATAATCATGTTTTCAGTCATTTGTATAAATATACGCCTCAGACAGCAGGTGTAACAAATGCGGATATTGATATACTTAATATAAGCTGGCGCCATACCATAGGTCAGAGCAGCTATTACG
>JAWOER010000282.1:0-3647 GCA_046482655.1 Candidatus Delongbacteria bacterium
TCTTTCATTTTTGCCTCTTTTTCTGCAAAGGTGGATTTTTTACCGAAGCCGATATTTTCCACATTGGATAAGTTCTTTGACCCTATATTCGATGTAAATATGATGATAGTGTTCTTAAAATCCACCTTTCTTCCGTTGCCGTCCGTCAACAGACCCTCGTCAAGGACCTGAAGCAGCATACCGAAAACATCCGGGTGTGCCTTTTCTATTTCATCGAACAGAACAACAGAATAGGGATTCCTTCTTACTTTTTCACTCAGCTGACCTCCTTCGCCGTAACCCACATAGCCCGGCGGTGAGCCTATCATGCGCGATACATTGAATTTTTCCATATATTCGCTCATGTCAATTTTTATTAGTGACTTTCTGTTCTCGAATATTTCTTCGGATAATATTTTGGCGAGTTCTGTTTTTCCGACCCCGGTCGGTCCCAGGAACAAAAAAGATCCGATCGGCCGTCCCGGGTCCTTAAATCCGGTCCTGGCTCTTTTTACTCTTCTTATAACGGCTTCGATCGCATTATCCTGATCTATTATCCGTTTGGAAATTGATCTTGATATCCTTTTTAGACGGTTGCTTTCGGATATTTCCAGTTTGGATATGGGAATTAGGGTCATCATCGAAATAATATCTCTAATGTTATCAACACTTATTTTTAAATATTTACCGGAAGTTTTTTTGTGCCATTCCTCCCGTTCTCTATCCAGCCTTATTTTTAAATTGTCTATCTTATCTCTGATAACCGCGGCTTTTTCGAAAAGCTGCTTTTCTATATTTACTCTGTTCGCTTTATTCAACTTGTCGATCTGTGATTCAATATCAGTAATTCTTGCGGGAACTTTTACGGACAGATGCTTTTTGGATCCTGCCTCATCTATCACATCGATCGCCTTATCGGGCAGAAAACGGTCGGTAATATATCTTTCACTCAATTCTGCTGCCGCCAAAAGGCTTTCTTCTGAGTATTTTACTTTGTGGTGATTTTGATATTTTGACTGCAGGCCTTTGAGTATTTCGTATGTTTCAGAAACGGAAGGCGGGTCGATTATTACTTTTTGGAACCTTCTTTCGAGAGCTCCGTCTTTTTCTATGCTCGTGCGGTATTCGTCAAGGGTCGTGGCCCCGATGCACTGGATCTCGCCACGCGCCAGCGCGGGCTTGAACATATTGGAGGCATCCATCGAACCTGTAGTACTTCCCGCTCCAACGATGGTGTGTATCTCATCCAGAAAGAGAATCGTATTACTGTCGCTTTCCACTTCCCTGAGCACTGCTTTTATTCTTTCTTCGAACTGTCCGCGGTATTTTGTTCCCGCGATAAGCATTCCCATATCGAGACCTAGTATCCTTTTTCCGATAAGTGCGGTCGGTACTTTCTTTTCAACGATATTAATGGCAAGACCTTCCACGATGGCCGTCTTGCCCGTTCCCGGTTCTCCAATTAATATGGGATTATTCTTCTTTCTTCTCGAAATGATCTGGATTATCCTGTCTATCTCTTTGTTCCTTCCTATTACAGGATCAAGTTGACCTTCCTTTGCCATTTTTGTAATGTCATGAGAAAATGACTCCACAGATATTTCTGACTGTTGCTGATCCATTTTTTCGAAAGGAGCTTTTTTGTTTTTTGCCCCATGATCGGTAAAGATAACCTGTTTTACCTTCTGATAGGTAACGCCGTGGAACCTGAGTATCCTTTCGGGGTAGGTATTAACTGATCTTGTAATAGAAAGAAGCAGATGTTCGGTGCCTGTCTGATCGCTGTTAAGCTCTCCGGCTTCCATGACAGCCTGTTCCAGAATTCTGTCAGTTTCATGGCTAATGGGGATAAATCCCAGTTTGATAAGGTTCTTATTCCTGCTCAGTCCTCCTTCCAGATCTCTGTAAAGTGCCATCAGATCGCAGTCAAGTTTCTTCAAAATATCGAATGCGCCGCCCTCATTGAGCCTTATGATCGCCAGTGCGATATGAGTGGGATATACCGTGTCGTGACCCGAGATCAGGGTTATTTCTTTTGATAAAGTGATAAGTTTGATCAGTCTGGATGAATAATTATTATCCAAAATATTACCCCTTGAGTTTATTCTTCAGTTCCGTCATTTTTTTCAATATTGACATTTTTTTCTATTATTTCATCGTATTTTTCTCCGAACATTCTTTTTATGTTCGCAACAAAAGGATCCATCATTGCCGATATTCGATAGGCACCATAACCAAGTCTCGAATATAATGCCGGTCCCTTTCCGGTATCTGATTTCTCTGTATATATTCTTTTTTCAGTCTCCTGTTCTGAACTTTTGCCGCCGGAGGTATATTCAATTCCTTTATCGATAATATTATCCGTCATTTTGTCAGGTGTAACATATCTTTTTAAGAATTCCTCACCGCCGAACGATCTTATTATTAAAAAGACGACCGTTACAATAAGAAAACCCTTTAGCCCGCCAAATATTATTCCGGAGATCCTGTTCGGAACAGAGGTAAGAATAATGTTCGCTGACCTGCTTACAATAATTCCTGTGATGTAAAAGATAGCAAAAATAATTAAAAACGCTGCAATTCCCACAATGAACATTATAACGCCCTCCGGCTCCGAAGAAAGATTATTCGCGATAAATCTGCTTACCGGTGTATTAAAATAAAATGCACAGAATATGCCCAGTGCATGAAATAATTGAATTATAAAACCTTTCCAGAACCCTATGAAGGCAAAAAGGCCAATTATTCCTATTACAAATATGTCCACTATATTCATTTTGACCGTCCGCATTTATAGTTCGTACAGATTTGGTAATATAAGAAAAAAAGAGTGATTAATCACTCTTTTTTAAGTCTGCTGTATTTAAGGCCGGTCTTAAAATCCTTTGTTCTGCAGCCTCTGAATCCTCTGCTGCTTTCTTATTGCCTGGACCTTTTCTCTCCTGTTTACCCATGTGGGTTTATCATAGCGTTCTCTATTCCTTAATTCAGCCAGTATTCCGCTTTTTTCAAAAGTTTTTGTAAATCTTTTTAGAGCTTTTTCGAAATGTTCGCCGTCTCTTACCTTTATGTGTATCACCTAACTCACCTCCTTCAGTGTGACACTAATTTTATCGAACCCCAAATATAAATAATATTTTTTCAGATCGCAATGCCTTTATTATCCGTTTATTTGAGAATAGTTATCTTTTTCATCTTTCTTATGCCCTGATCTGTTTCCATTCCAAAAAAGTATATTCCCGAAGAAAGTTTTCTGCCTTTATCCCAATTGTAAGAATAATTTCCCGGCTCATAGAACTTGTTCTCGAATACCTCATCCACTACAGCACCCGAAGTATTGTATAATTTTAGTGTAAAGCGGCTGCCTGTGCCGATACTGAAATTTATAGTTGTGGAGGGATTAAAAGGATTGGGATAATTATTCAGCAGAGTAAAATCAGAAATAAGATTGCCGGCCGTTCCATTAATAGATGTTAGAGTTGAAAAGCTCAGATCCTTTAATGATGAAATATTCCTGTCATCGGTTACTCTGGCCTTTATCATCCAAGTTTTAGCGGCTTCATAGGTCGTACCGCTAAAGACCCCGTCCGTGCTAAGATTTAATCCGTAGGGATAATCTTCTGTTGAAAAGCCGTTCTGCATTCCTGAGGGATCGTTCAAGTTCGAGA
>JAWOER010000289.1:0-4988 GCA_046482655.1 Candidatus Delongbacteria bacterium
GATCTGTTTCATTCCCGATGACGACTATAAAAAATTCCTTCTTGATAATTTTGATGAGTTCAAAAAAGTTAAACCGGGCAGAATAATCCGCGACGACGGTGAAAAGTCTGTCAATAAACACGAAGGATATCCGTTCTATACGGTCGGACAGCGAAAAGGCCTCGGCGGAGGATATGTCGAACCGATGTATGTTTCAAAAACCGATCCTGTGAAAAATGAAGTTCATATCTCTGCAAGGGACGGCCTTTCGCACAATACCGTGACTTTCTCAGACGCGAACTGGCTTGAAGAACCTGATTTCGGAGAAAACTATACCGCTAAGATCAGGTATAATACACAGCCTGCAGAATGCATTCTTGAAAAAACAGAGAACGGCCTGTTCAAAGCAGTCTTTCAAAAACCTGTGTTCGCTGTAACACCCGGTCAGTCATGCGTAATCTATAAGGATAAAACAGTTATCGGCGGTGGAATAATTCAGGCATGAACGAAAAGATCGAAAATACTCTGTCGAACCTGCCTACTTCACCGGGCGTATATTTTTTTAAGAATAAAGACGGCAAGATAATCTATATCGGCAAAGCTAAGATCTTAAAGAATCGAGTAAAATCCTATTTTATGAATATCGGCAAACATGAGCAGTTCAAAACAGAGATCCTGGTCAAAAAGATCGATTCCATTGAATACATCGTAACCGACAACGAGCTTGAAGCCCTTCTTCTTGAGGCTAATATGATCAAGCAGCACAAGCCCAAGTACAACATCGATCTGAAGGACGACAAATCTTTTCCGTACATCAAGATCACAAAAGAACTTTTTCCGCAGGTTTTCATCACACGTAACATCGACAAGGACGGTTCAAAGTATCTCGGGCCTTTCACGCATGTAAGAACGATCAGAGCGATCCTTTCGGTACTGAAAAAGCTGCTTAAAATAAGGAATTGCAGGCATAACATTACTCCTGAAGCGATAAGTGATAAAAAGTTCAGGATATGCTTAGACTATCAGATAGGAATATGCGGAGGCTACTGCGTTGACATAACAAAAGTTA
The DNA here is from genome assembly GCA_046482655.1 of Candidatus Delongbacteria bacterium. GTDB lineage: Bacteria > UBA4055 > UBA4055 > UBA4055 > UBA4055 > SLFX01. The sequence goes on from JAWOER010000289.1 coordinate 1,049, forward strand.
ATGAATACAAAAACAACATTAAAAATCTTACTGCTTTCTTTTCCGGTCATGATAATAATCTTCAAAAAATGCTGCAAAACAAGATGAAAGAGGCAGCGGAGCTGAAAAACTTTGAACTTGCGGCGGATTTTAGGGACGCCTTGAAAGCTGTCGAGAATTTTTCTATTCGTCAGAAGGTCGAAAATGCAGTATCCACCCCGAGGGACTATTTTGCCCTCGAGATCGAGGACAACGATGCGTGCTGCGTAGTTTTCAAGCTGCGTAACGGCAGGCTCGTGGCAAGGAACAACTTTTTCCTGAAGGGCGTCTGGCAGAAAACTGAAGAGGAAGTGCTTGAGGAGTTCATTAAACTTTATTACGATATGTCGCAGCACGATGTTCCGGCAGAGATCGTGCTTAACACAGACATTGTAGATTACGCGGTCATCGAGGACTGGCTGAAAGTTCTCTCGGGGCAGAAAGTGAACATACTTTCAGCTTCGATCGGCGACAAGGCGAAACTGCTTTTCCTCGCGCAGAAGAACGCACAGCTCCTGCTCAACGACCTCAAACTTGAGAAAATGAAGCGCGACTTTACTCCGGGCAGCCTGAAATCACTGATGCGCGACCTGAACCTGAGCAAGGTGCCGGACATTATAGAATGTTTCGACATTTCGCACTTCGCCGGCAAGGAAACCGTGGCATCAATGGTGACTTTCAAGAACGCAAAACCCTATAAGTCCAGCTACCGCAAATTCAAGATCCGTACCGTCGAAGGCGTGGACGACTTCGCATCTATGCGCGAAGTGATCGAGCGCAGGTACAGCTCGCTCAAAGAGGAGCCCGATCCTGTCTGGCCTGACCTGATCATGGTTGACGGCGGCAAAGGTCAGCTTTCCTCAGCGGTTGAGATCCTCGCTAATCTCAATATTACTAATATACCAATAATCGGGCTCGCAAAAAGGCTCGAAGAGGTCTTCGTTCCCGACAAAAGCGAAGCCATCATAATTCCGCGCACTTCATCTGCCCTAAAACTGCTTCAGCAGGTTCGCGATGAATCCCACAGATTCGCGATCACATATCACCAAACCCTGCGCGGAAGATCCATCTCCTCCGAGCTCGAGAACATCAAAGGTATCGGCCCCGCGAAAAGAAAAGAACTTTTAAATAAATTCGGCTCGCTCAAACGCATAAAAGAAGCTTCGCTTGAAGAGCTCATGGAAGCCAAAGGCATAACTGAAGAGCTGGCGAAGAAGATAAAGGAGAGTTGAAGTCATGTGGAGATAGATTTTAATTTTCTATGCCTATATACCATGCAAATCAGAAGTCTGACTTCTATTATGCATGGTTTTAATGCTTGACTTTTAACAATATCGTTATTATATTTGAAAGTAATCGTAAACAAGAAGGCTGAAACTTATGAAATATATACATAGGACTTTAAATAAAAAAATAATAACATATTTGAAGAACATTCCCGTAGTGGCATTGCTTGGTTCAAGGCAGTCCGGCAAGTCAACTTTGGCAAAAGAAATAGTGAAAGAGTTTAAGAAGTCTGTCTATCTTGATCTTGAAAAACCTGCAGATCTAAAAAAGCTGAAGGATGTTGAGTTATTCTTCAACATATACAAAGATCATCTTGTTTGCCTTGATGAAATACAGCTTTTACCGGAAATATTTCCTGTATTGAGATCGATTGTTGATCAAAATAACAAAAACGGTCAGCTTCTTATTCTCGGGTCAGCATCCAGCGAGTTGATAAATAAAAGTTCCGAATCACTTGCAGGCAGGATATATTATCTTGAGCTTACTCCTTTTAGTTTAGAGGAGATATCCCGTACTAAAGCTGACAAAACATTTCAACTTCTGGATAAAGGCGGTTACCCGAGAAGCTATCTATCTAAAGACTTGAACCTTAGCTATATTTGGAGAGAAAATTTTATCCGTTCATATCTGGAAAAAGATCTTCCGATGCTGGGATTTAATTTGTCCCCTAAAAAACTAGAAAGATTTTGGAAAATGCTGGCACATACCCACGGCCAATTGTTTAACAGTTCTAAACTTGGGGAGTCGCTAGGCGTAACTTATCATACCATAAGAAATTATCTTGATATAATGGAGCAGACTTTTATTGTAAGGGTTCTTTATCCCTTCGAAGCTAATGTAAAAAAGAGACTGGTAAAATCACCAAAGATTTATATTAGAGATTCCGGAATACTGCATACTTTATTAAACATTCATTCTGTTGATGAATTACTGGCCCATCCCATATTCGGTTCGTCATGGGAAGGTTTTGTAATAGAGAATATAATAAATACCTTTCCAGATTGGGAATATTATTTTTACAGATCCTCTAATGGCGCAGAAATTGACCTGATCATGCGTAAGGGACAACAGACCATCGCGGTTGAGTGTAAAGCGTCAACTGCCCCGAATTTGACAAAAGGATTCTGGAATGCTTTAGATGATATGGAAATTAATAATGCATGGGTAATTTCACCTGTAAAAGATATGTACCCGATTGAAAAAAGAGTTAAGGTTTCAAGCTTATTGAATTTTATTTCTTATATGAAAGCCGCAAAATGAATCCGTGAAAAATATGCGAAAAAACTGACGAAGAAGACAAAGGAAGAAGAATGACAAATAGGTTTAAGCATAAAGACATTATAGGAAGAATAATGGTCAGCTTCATAAGTATTCTAGTTCTTGCGTTTATAATACTTCTGTTTATGCCTGTGCCCATGGGTGATGATTATCATAAAAGATCTGAAGAGAAAGTCGCCTTGAACTTTGCTGCCACCGTAGCACAGACCATTGCTAAATATTATGCTGAAACGGATTCAACTGGATTTATAGGAATAAGTACAGGATATGGAGGAATAATTCAATTCGATCATGACTGGTATGATCGTAATAAAAGGGTTGATCATTACAAAATCGATATTAAAATTCCTGATGATTACAATTGCGAAATCTTGGACAGTATCGTAGTAGTTACTCACATAGACGGTGCTCAAGCTGAGGTCAGATGGAGATAAACCTCAAAATTCTTTATAAAGTTTCTCAATCAGATAAAAGGTAACTTCTTCTAAGCTATTTATTTTCTAAACCTCATTCTGCTGAAAAGCGACTCGCTGTTTATGCTTTTAAGTTTGTCGAAGTCAGCGAACTGAAGTACAGCCATCCATATTATCCATGTTAGGATCAACCAGCCTGCTGTAATCAATGTAAATAGAATAATAGGTGTATAGTATGACAGAACTCCTTCGAAGACATTATACAAGTAGGTGTAAAGTATCATAAACGGCAGCAGAGGAAGAAAGACTATAAAATATTTTCTTAGAACGGTTTGCAAAACTTTATTTACAAATTCATTTCTCGAAAGTCCCGAAGTCATATATAAAAAGGTGATTTTCCCCCTATTGCCGATAGTTAATGACAGGTAAGTGCCAGATAAAAAAGGAATCGCGCTGATAAAAGGTATCATGCCTTCATGATCGAAAATAAGCCCCCAGATCATAGCCGCTATCCATGGATACAGCAAATAAATCAGCGGGTGATTTACCCCGAAAATGGTAATCTCAATAAGTTCCCTGTATTTATCATTGCTCTTTACTGACCGGGTGATCCTTTTTCTCAGAGATTTTTCAGGCATACTTTCAAAGTATTTCTCTATTGACCTTATCGTGTGCTCAAATCCTGTTTTCGAGTATTCTTTCAGATTGAAATCTATATAGTTTCTTCGGAAGCTGACAGCCTGATAGATGATAACCGCTGCGAATCCTGCATAGAATATTGTAGTGGCTATCGGATATTCATCCTGAAACTGAGGAATTGCAAAGATCCCGATAATGCCTATAATATAATACATTAGCTTTAGAATGAAATACTTACCGCTTCTGTAAACCGATATTGAATCAAAAAAGAATGCTGATGTTATCAGCGACAGGAAATACAGGTT
>JAWOER010000291.1:0-9177 GCA_046482655.1 Candidatus Delongbacteria bacterium
GACCTGTATGTACTGTTAACTATATTATCAATGTTTTTTATATGTACAACATCAGCATTATAACCATTCAAATTCTCGATCAGTGCCCCATGCCCGCCCGGTCTTAACAGCAGTTGATTTGAACTGTTACGCACGAGAGTTTTGTTCTCATAGATTGCAGGTGTGTCAGTTTCAGGTTTTTGTACGGAGAATGTAATATTATATATGGATGAGGGAGAAGCATCTTTTATATGTTCAATAAGTTCTTTTGCTTTGCTGATATATTTTTCAGAAAAGGTAAAGTGCATATTTAGAATGTGAGCCTCGCTCATAAAAAGCGATCTGCCCTCGGCTATTTGTTCTTCCAGGGCTGTTTTGGAATATCCGTCATATCTTGTGAATTTGAGGAGAGCTTTTGGTTTATCGGAATAATTAAGACCCTTTTCAAAAAGGATATATTCAATTATCTTATTCCATTCCTTTTTTCGTACCACAGTGTCAATATCAAGATTTCTGAATAGAAAGATATTATTCAGGTCCTCAAAAAAAGGAAAAGATTTGAGTTCCTTCATAGTGCGCGCGGCATTTTCGTTTAACTCTCCGTCCAGAGACTTTATGAGGTCTCTGAACATTCTTGTCGCAGCTCCGGATGCAGGAACGAATTTTGAGAATCTTCCTCGCGATTTAGCATGTTTGTAAAGACCGGTAAGTTCCTTTTTTTCATCTTCGCTTATTTTGATAATTCCCTTGTGCAGTGTAGCTGGTGCCACGATATCTGAATAAGGGGCCGGGGAATTAAGTTTTTTAATATCCTGCTGCAGCTTTTCTTCAGTCATATTATGCTCTTGTAGCTGCCTGATATCGTTTTTTGTCAGATCATACATAATCAAACCTCAATGGATCTTTATGATTTTTGGTACGGCTTTCTGATCATTATCTATAGTTAAGGTCATGAATGAGTTGTAGCCCACATATCTGTTATGCGTAAAACTTCCGGGATTGAGTACAAGTTGGTTTTCGTGATACTCAACTGAGGGATGGTGTTCATGACCGTACAGAATAACATCTGATTTACAGTACCGGTAATGAATATTTTGAGCCGAAGTCAAGTGCCCGTGAGTAACGGCAAAGTTTAAACCGCATAAGCTAAAGAGGATCTCATTTTCGAGAATTTCTGTAAGTTTATAGTCATTGTTCCCCCGCACAGCCTTTAGTTTATTAAAGCTATTCAGAAAACCATAGAACTCTCTGCTTACAAAGTCTCCACAGTGAATAATATGATCACAGGAGGATATTTCCTGTATAACCTGCTTCGGGACAGTAAACTTATTTCCAAAATGAGTATCGGACATTATAACGAGCTTCATGCTGTTTGCCCTTTGTTTTTTAGCATTTTTATTGCCGTGGTCTTGTCTTTAAGAATGGCCTGTGAAAGTTCCTTTGCTGAAGAAAATATTTTTTCTCCTCTTATTTTTTTTAGGAATTCAACACGGATGTTCTTTGAATATATATCCGAATTAAGGTCGAATATATGAGTTTCAAGGCGTATTGATGTTTTTGAAAATGTCGGTTTTGTACCAAGATATGAAATTCCGTACTTTGTGTCATTGTCTATTCTGGTCTTTACAAGATAAACACCTTTGTCGGGAATGACTTTTTGTGTTCTGTCCAAATTGATATTGGCCGTAGGAAAACCCAGTTCCGATCCGACACCGTCTCCTGTTTCTACAATTCCCGATATAGAATAATTGTATCCGAGCATGGTATTTGCCTCGGCAATATTGCCACGGGTTATACAGTCTCTTATCCGGGTGCTGGAAATTTTCTTGCCCTGATATAAAACCGGATCAACAAGTATCAGCTCTATGGAATTCTCTCTACATAAAGATAATAACATATCTTTGTCACCGTGTCTGTTTTTTCCAAAAAAATGGTTTGCACCCGCAACTATTGATCCTACATTCAGATCAGAGAATATATAATCTGTGTAGAACTCACGATAGCCTGTATCGGCAAACTCGCGCGAAAAACTGATATAATTAATATGATCCAGGCCGCTTTTTTTTAGTTTAAGCAGTTTTTCCTCTTTTGTGTTAAGGAGTTTGAGGTCAAAGTCAACATCTATCACTTTCCTGGGATGCGGTTCAAATGTAACCAGCAGAGATATGGTGTTTAGCTTTCGGGCACTGTTCTTCAATGTTTTCAAAAGTTTATTATGCCCCTTGTGCAGACCGTCAAAAGAGCCGATAGTCAAGGAAACAAAAGAATGCTTAAGCTGCGATAATTCAGATATGATAAAATTATTCATAGGGTCTTTCGACATAACTTTTATTTTTTAATTTCGTTCAGCCAGTAATCAGCTTCTCTTTTAACAGTAAGATCCCTTTTTGCTGTTTTCAGGTTTTTTTCAGCTTCTTTTTTCTTATCCATTTTAATAAGAGCTTTTGCCTTTTCCAGGTGTGCGAGTCCGAAGGGATCCATTCTGGTATTTTTTATCGCGATATTTGCATATTTAAGCGCACTGGTTGCTTTGCCGAGTATGTTATATGCCTGACTTAATCTGGCACACAGCACATCAAAGTTATTGTATCCTTCCGCATGTTTAAAAGCTTTTTCAAAATAATCTATAGCGATTTTCACATCCTCATTCTTGCTTTTGCCTTTCTCCTTTTTTCTTTCCATATAGGCAGCTCCCAGAGCTTCCAGCGTCTTTGGCGACTCGTAGTCCAGCTCTAAAGATTTTTTGAGCTCTTTTATTCCTTTCTCAAAATCGGATAGTTTTTCGATATGGACCAGACCGGAAAGATAAAAAGCCAGGTCGGGTTTGTAATATTTTGCCATTTCTCTGTAATACCTTATTGCCCTATCAGGATATCTGTCTTTTACAGAAGAAGCCCTTTTGTGAAACAAGACGCCTTTTCTCTGCGGTTCACTTATCTTTTCGATATATTTGTCCACAGAAGAGTCTTCGTCCAAAAGAATAAGTATAAGTACGATCTGATAATAAGCCTCATCAAAATCATTTTTGATGTCTACTGCTTCCAACAGCAGCTCCAGTGCGTCATCGTATTCGTATATGCTTTTTAGTTCAATTGCCTCGTTATATAGTGCAATATGTTTATTTTCAGAATATATCATACATTCTGCTGAATCTTTTTTAAGTTCCACTATTTCTGACCATATATTCATATATTCATCGTAGTACATGTCATACTCATTCTTACTCGCAACCTTACTTAACTTATCTCTGATCTCTTCAAAATCCCGTTTTTTGGAAAGAAGTTCTGTTTTTATAGATGAACACGGATCCTCATTTTCCTGCTCAGCCGTCTGAATTTCTTCCGAATATGCCTCCTCTATATCGCTAAGCTCTCCTTTAATACTTTTTATTTCTGCTCTTACGGATCTGTTGCCTATCCGTTTTTCTCTTATGTCCGAGATAAGAGATCTGAGATCAGATATCTTTCTTTCTTCCAACTTTATACCTTCCGCCAGAAGCTTACGAGTTTTTTCCAGTTCCTTAATTTTATGATCAACAGAATCAACAGCTTCTATCGATTCTTCTATATTTTCTTTCAATTTTTCTATTCTGTCCATCTTTTTTTTCTGATCTTCATCCATTTTTTCCCTTTTTTTGGCCTTAAGGTTGTCAATAGTCTGAAGTCTTTCATACTTTTTTGAGTACAGAATATCCTTATCATGTTTAAGTTCGTATATCTCTTTATTCAGATTTTCTGCTATTTTTTCCATACTGTCTATCTGTTTAGCGATTGATCTCAAATCTTTTTCATAGTCAGCCCTTCTTCTCTGATATTCTTTCTCAAAATACTCATATGTTCCGGTATCTTCTATTTTAACCCATCCCGGTCTGTATTCATCCAGGATGCTGTTGTATATCATAACAAAATAATAATCTCCCCTCTGGCGCTTAACCTGTAGTCTTAGTCCAAAATATATCTCGTATTTATAGTCACTTTCAGGTTCGGGTTCGTAATAAAGTTTTGTTACATCTTTTGTTATCCAGACAGTTTTGTCCAGTTTTACATCCACTTCAGATTTTACATCCGGTTTGTCGGCAGGGAATGGTTTGCCGTAAAAAATTGTGGGAGCATCATTTTTTTCATAAACCTGGAATCTGGTTATCCATCCGACGGAAGGAGGATTGATGCCGTCATAAGCCCTGATCTTTATAAGGCGTCCGTCTCTGTCCATGTATTCTACAAAAGTTTTATTTTTCAACGACATTGTCGGTTTTCTCATTGATCTGCTTTCATACATTAGAACACTTACCCCTCTGATCATGACGAATTCTACCATGTTCTTGTCTAGTTTTATGGTATGACATATTTTTCCGTTATGATCTGTAACCTCTTTTGAATTTGCGACCGAAAAGACAACAAGAATGATAATTATTAAAAGATGTTTCAAATATCTCGAATTTCTGGATCTGTCATGCTTAATTTTCATCGCTTTCCCTTTTTATTTTTGATTAGTTCCCAAGACAGCAAATATAGTCTCATATTTACTTTTTTGCAATCAAAACTTATTAGTACTCATAAACTCTAATCAGTTTAATGATTTCGGCTATATCATCGGGCATACTGCATTCAAAACTCATTCTTTTTTTTAAAACCGGATGAAAAAACTCCAGTTTTTGGGCATGTAAAGCCTGCCTCGGCAGAATTTCCAACATGTTCTGAAGCCGGTTTATCTGCTTTTTTGGCAGATTGATCATTTTTAAATTAACACCGCCGTATTTTCTGTCTCCAAAAAGAGGAGTTCCTGCGTGTTTCATGTGTGCTCTTATCTGATGCGTTCTTCCTGTTTCAAGTTTGAATCTGACGAGGGAGAACTTATTGAATTCTTCTATTGTGCAATAGTTTGTAACGGCCCTTTTGCCGTCGTATTTTGATACGACGATGATCCTTCTGTCCTTTTGCCATCTTTTTAAAAAAGTTTCTATACGGCCTTCAGTAGGTTTAGGTTTCCCGATACATATGCCTATATATTCTCTGGATGCACTTTTGTCGGCAAACTGCTCTGCAAGTGGTTTGTGTACGAGATCATTTTTTGCGACCACCATAAGTCCGGTAGTGTCTTTGTCCAGACGGTGTACTATCCCTGGGCGGAATTCACCGTTGATCGATGACAGATCATTCCCGAAATGGAACATCAGCGCATTAACAAGCGTTCCGTCCAAAGTTGAATGCGTGGGATGAACAACAAGCCCGGCCTGTTTATTGATCACTGCAAGATGCTCGTCCTGATATATAAATTCGATAGCAATATTTTCGGGAAGAATATCTCTCTTGCCGTAAGAAGGCACTTTTATTTCGATCAGATCGTTCTTTGAAACCTTATGGTTCGATCTTACGGTCTTACCGTTGACTTTAACCAAACCTTTTTCAATAAGTGTTTGTATCTTATTTCTGCTTACATTCTTTATAAAAGAGAAGATATATTTATCAACGCGCTGATTTGTTCTTATTTCGGGCACTGACATTATTATATGTTCTGTTTCGCTGAGTTCTTCGAGCTCCATTTTTTCATGTCTCCATTTCTTTGTACTTTTCAACGATAAATATAACGATAGATAAGTGAATAAGAAATGCTATTTTTACTTGACTAAAAATGTTTAACTGTCTATATTCCTCAGCGATAAAAAGTTAATTAAAATAAAAGGAAGCAGTAAATGAAGAAAATCACAGTTCTTCTTGTCAGTGCCATACTTGCAACTTTTCTGATCCAGGGGTGTGCCCCAAGAAATCCTCACCTGACAGAAGCGAAAATCAGTATGAACAGAGAGGATTTTCAGAAAGCAAAAAAAGAATTGGCTCTCGTTTTGGAACAGGAACCTGAAAATGTAGAAGCCGCGTACCTGGAAGGTTATATCCATTTCGAGGAAGAAAACTACGCAGGTATGCATGAAAGTTTCGAAAAAGTCAGATCAATAGATTCTGACTACGAAAAAGACAATATTAACAACATGTCATTAAGGTCTTTTGGTGTTTTAAGAGCATCCGGGATCAATGATAAATTTAACAAAGCTGTTCAGGTAATGAGCGCAGATCCCGAAGTTGCTGAAAAGCTTATGCATTTAGCTCTTAAAGATCTTGAATTGGCAGACAGGATCAAAAATGACGATTTTATAACAAAAGACATAATCGCAATGATATACCTTCAGCTTGGAGATAAAGATAAAGCTTTAGAAATGTTCGAAGAAGCTGTAAAATATGGTGATCCCGAGAAAGACAAAGATAATCTGGTGTCAGCATATGTTAATATTTCAAACATATATTTGGAAAAGGAAGAAAAAGAAAAAGCTTTGGAAATGCTCAACAAGGTCCTTGAATTTGATCCGGAGAACAAAGAAGCACTGCTTCAAATAGCCAAATATTACGAAGAGAACGATGAATATGACAAGGCTCTCCCCATGTATCAGGACATATTGGATCTTGAACCCGATAATGTTGATGTGCTGTTCAACCAGGGAATAGCTTTTAAAAGCAACGGAGATATCGAAAAGGCTATAAAGAATTTTGAAAAGATAATTGAAATAAATCCTGATGATACAGAAGCTGCGTATTTTCTTACAGTGTTTTACTCCGAAAATGATGATTTTCAAAAGGTTGTCGACCTTATAGAGCCGAGATTTGAAAACTTCGATGATGATTGGAAAGAAAAGATCAGCTACTTTATGCAAGTCGCTCTGGTAAAGGTAGGGAGAGCGAAAGATGCTGCCAAATATAATGTTGAGTAAATATACGAAAAATATTAAAAAAAGCAGGTTGTGCCTGCTTTTTTTTTAAACTTATTATAAAAAACGAAGTTAAAGAGGTTAAATACAAGGGAACATTTGTGAAATGACAGCAAATAATATCAATATTGAAGATATCCGCAGGGACAGGATCCCGTCGCATGTGGCAGTGATAATGGACGGAAACGGACGGTGGGCAAAATCTCAGGGAATGGACAGAATAGACGGTCATAATGAAGGCGTTAATTCTGCAAGAGATGTAATTGAATCCTCTGTCGATCTTGGTATAAACTATCTTACGCTGTATGTGTTCTCAAAAGAGAATTGGAATCGACCCGAATTTGAAGTTAACTGCCTCATGTCACTTCTCGTTTCAACTATACTGAAAGAGATCAGTTCTCTTATGGAAAAAAATGTTAGAGTGATACCAATCGGTGAGATCGATGACCTGCCGAAAAAAGCAAAGAGTTCTTTTATGAAAGTGGTTTCTGCAACAAAAAATAATACCGGTTTGACCCTGATGCTCGCTATCAGTTATTCAGGAAGGGAAGAGATAATAAGAGCTGTAAATCATATTCTTTCGGAAAATAAACAGAAGATAAGTGCTGAGGAATTCAGAAAATATCTTTATGTAGGTCATGCTCCGGATCCCGAACTTTTGATCAGAACGGGTGGAGAGAACAGAATAAGTAATTTTTTATTGTGGCAGACAGCCTATACCGAGTTCTATGTTACAAAAAAATACTGGCCAGAATTCAGAAAAGAAGATTTTTTAAAAGCTGTTCTTGATTATCAGAGCAGAGAGAGGAGGTTCGGCAAAACATCAGAACAGCTAAAAGAGGATTAGAGTGAAAAATATCACAGTTATATCGTTATTATTTATAACTGCTTTGAGTTGCGGTGCCTTAAACATTGAATACAATACTAAGGGACTGAGTATTAAAGAAGATCTCAGAAACGAGCATATATTCGAAACTGAGGAGCATTCAAAAAAGAAATATAAAAGGATCGCTCTTAAAAGTGATTATATGGTATCTGGAATGTATCCCGATACTGAATATTATGAGAAGGTTCTGTACTTTGCCGCGCCGGAAAATAAAAAGCCCGAACTATCTGTTAATGTATATGATGTTAAAAACCTCAAAACTTCCGATCTGCTGCCGGCAAAGAAAATAACCCGGGGAAAAGACGGAATATTTTCTGAAAGCAGGGAAGAGCCTGAGAACAGATCGCACCTTGTTTTGGATCATGCAGAAGTATCCTTTGCCGGCATATTTGACGGAATGAATGTGTACAAACTCATAATCAGGCCTCTCAGACTGGACGGGGAGCGTTCATATTTTGCCGAAAAAATTAATATTGCGATAAATTTCAATACCCCGTTCAGGAACGGCAGGGGCTCGGATAAAGTCAATGAATATGATTTTTTCGATAAGCTGTTGTTAAACTATGATTTGGCCAAAAATAATAGGACCTATAAAAATAAAGAGATCATCCCTTCTTTTCTGGACAGAAGAACGGAGTGGATAAAAGTGGCTATTGACGAGGAGGGTATTTACAGAATTTCTGGAGCATCGCTTGCAGATAAAGGAATAGATATTTCTTCTGCACTCTGTAGCAGGATCAAAGTATATTCTTCTGCGGGCCAGGACATCGATAACGATCCGACAGCAGAACCTTATCATGGAGCTGTGGAAGTGGCAAGAGAAGTCACGGATAATAACAGCAACGGATATTTTGATGAAAATGATGCTGTAATATTTTATGCCTTTGGAACAAATATAAGAGACAGGGAAAATTTTGATTACAATTATAATAAATATTCTGAAAATTCCTTCTACTGGATCGATCTGGGTATAGGATCCGGTGAGGACGGAAAGGAACAGGCATCTTTTTTTACTTCATCGGAAGAATTCACCGACAAAAATATCTTTGTAAGGCACGAATTTTATGAACGAAGGAACTCTTTGTATTATGAAGGATATAATTTTAGCTGGTACAACAGACTAATAAGCCCTTTTTCGACTGTGGATATCGAAATTCATCTTGACTCAATAGACTCATCAGAACCTGTAAATATAAAAATTAAACACTCGGACACAATTTCAAACAATTCAGCAAAAATAAAATATTCGGTGAACGGGATCTTTGATTCAGAAACAGAATCATCTCAGACTATGTTCAGTCATGCTTTTTTGCCCGAATTTTTCCAAGAGAATGCTTTAAACAATATTAATATGAAGAACACAACAACTGATGGATTGAAGTACTATAACGGGTATAATATTGTTTATAAAGGCTCAGTATCCGGAGGAACAGATGATGAGTATTTTTATTCAAAAATGGAAGATAACAAAAAATACAGGTTCAATTTTTCGAACGCATCCGGAAGAACATTATATGATATTACCGATCCTTACAATGTCAAAAAAGACATTCTT
>JAWOER010000098.1:0-5838 GCA_046482655.1 Candidatus Delongbacteria bacterium
TGTAAGTTCGCCAAAAATATGAAGAACCATATATATTGTTGTAAGATCTGCATTTGAATCTTTCCATGATTATAAAATTTTCCCATAAAGCACCTATGTCATCCCGGAGATCCAACGGATTGAATTGATTTATTATTGCATTTCGTATGCCGTTATCCAGAAAATAATATTTATTTTTGGATGTAATTTCCTTGCGTAAATTTCTGCTGAAGCCTCCTAACCTTTTAATAACAAAGGTTTTTTCCAGCAGATCCAGATAGCGGCTAACGGTTTTGACATCTATATGGAGCTGTCTTGCCAATTCGTTATAGGAGACCAGATTGCCTAATTGAAAAGAGAGGAGCTTTAAGAGGTTTAATAAGATCTTAGAGCTTTTTATTTTTTCCAAAGCAAGTATGTCTTTTAAAATATACGAATCGGCCAGTTCTTTCAAAAGGTCTTTTTTTGTATTTTTGGATTTTGATGTAATGATTTCGGGATAAGAACCAAAGATAAGAAAATCTTCCAACGTTTCTTTGAGGTCGAATCTGTTGTAGTGAAATAAAAGTTCTTTCTGGGCGATGGGAAATAATGTCAGGGTTCTTTTTCTGCCCGTTAGAGGCTCTCCTACCTGATTGGCTAGATCGAAAGAAGAAGAACCGGTGGCGATCACTTTGACCCCCGGTATCTGATCAACGATGATCTTAAGCCCCATTCCAATGTTTGGTATTTGCTGCGCTTCATCGAGGATTATCATCTCATATCCCTCGACATATTCTTTTATTGCGGAGAAATCCTGGGAGCTTAGTGTGTTTTGCAAGCGTATATTATCCCCTGAATCAAATCTGTATTTTAAAGTTTTATCAGTAAGATAGGTTTTCAAAAGGGTCGTTTTGCCGACTTGGCGGGCACCATAAACCACAGTGACTTTATTTGGGGATATGTAGTGATCTAAATTGTCGTAAATTCGTTTGATCATAGATTAAGTCTACCACAAATCCATAAAATAAGCAAAAAACTCGGAGTAGCATTCTGTATAATTTTCAAACTATGGAGGTTTATTTGAATATATGTAGCCGAAATAAAAGCGTTCGAGTTTTAAGCGGCTCACCATCTTAGTTCCTCCCGAGGTACCTCGGGAGGGATTTTTTTTAGAATGCTCGCCTTCCAGGCCAGCGGTCGCCCCCGCCCAGAACTTGTGCCTTAATAAAAATTAAAAAAGGGCAATAGAATGAAGTTTGAGGACACAAATTGTGACCTCAAAAAAATGAGAAGACATAATATTTGCCCCCGCGATATTTATATAGAATAAGAGTTTTCATGCTCTTGGCTGTTTTTAACCAACAAAAACCCATTGAAAATTCTGTTGACAAAACCGAAAAATCAATGTATTATTGTTATTATGATAACTCGTTCAAAAGAAATAAAGATAATCAGGAGATTATTGAGGGATTTTCCAGTGGTAGGAATCATTGGAGCCAGACAAGTCGGGAAGACGACACTGGCTAAACAAATAGTAGAGTCTCTTGATGAACAAAGTACTTTTTTTGACCTTGAAAACCCGGAGGATCAGGCAAGATTAACTGACCCCATGTTGGCATTAAAAGATTTGAAGGGTCTTGTTATTTTAGATGAAATTCAAAGAAAACCGGATATTTTCCCCGTCATACGTGTGCTGGCTGATAAAAAATCCGATAAACTTAAATTTTTAATACTTGGAAGTGCTTCCCCGGAATTATTAAAACAAAGTTCAGAGACCCTGGCCGGAAGAGTGTATTATCACCAATTGCATGGTTTTTCTCTTGAAGAAGTAGGGGATGAGGATAAAAAGAAATTATGGATCAGGGGTACTTTCCCGAGATCTTTTCTTGCATCATCTCAAGAAACCAGCTATACATGGCGACAAAGTTTTATAAGAACTTATCTTGAACGTGATATCCCTCAGCTTGGAATTAAATTGAGAGCTGAAAGATTATATCGTTTCTGGAACATGCTGGCACATTATCATGGTAACACCTGGAATGCTTCAGAGATCGGCCGGTCTTTTGGCGTAGCTGATACGACAGTACGTAATTATCTGGATCTTATGACAGCAACTTTCGTGATAAGACAGCTTTTACCGTGGCATGAGAACATAAAGAAGAGGCAAGTAAAATCTCCCAAAGTATATATTTCTGACAGCGGGTTGTTGCATAATCTGCTCAATATTAGAACGCATGATGACCTTATGAAACACCCAAAGGTTGGTGCCTCCTGGGAAGGTTATATAATAGAAGAACTCATCAAAAAACTGGGCGTTGAAAGACAGGACTGCTACTACTGGGCTACTTATTCCGGCGCGGAACTTGATTTACTTATAGTTCACGGGAGTAAGCGTTTAGGGTTTGAGGTTAAGTTGACAACATCGCCCAAGATAACTGCTTCAATGAAAAGTGCAATTTCGACATTACATCTTTCAAATTTAGATATAATTTACGCTGGTGAAAAAAGTTATAGATTGAGTGAGAAGATAAGAGCATTATCTATTAATGATTTTTCTACAAAAATACAATCCTTGTGATATGTTTGTTTTTCAATTTGATTTTTATGATTGTGTATTTATAATAAAATTCAGTTTTTTTATCTAACGGGGATCACCACCTTAACCTAGCCAGCTTTTTATTAATTTGGTCAGTCGACCACTGTCCTTACATTTTTTCCTGCTCCCGTGGATCTGGTTCGGCAGAACTATATCTATAGTTCTATCCTTATAAAAACCCATCCACATTAACATAGGCTTTGCATCGTGAAATCGGTGCGAGGTTTTTCTTTTATTCGTATTGGTGTAAGGTTTTACTTTATCGGGTCTTTTTCTCCTCTCGGTATTTGCCGGGGTCCCAGGATTCTAGATATTTACCGGTCATCAAACGAGTCTGCGCGTCAAGCGCGGGAAATGCGCTAAGAAACAAAAGGATGACCGGTATGAACAGCCATTCAAAAATATGCTTGATCTTTGTCAGAAACCCGTATTTGGTCTTCGTCCGGGGAAGCAGTAATAAACTTATTATCATGCAGATAATGAGCCCGATAGAAGCAAGGTTAAAAATTATGCCACTGAGACGGGGAGCGGTATAATACAAAGTAGTGGATTCAAATTCCCGGGTAGCGAAGAACGCGGGCATCCAGGAACCCAACAGCAATAAAAATGACCAGGTTGACCATGAGATGAACGAATCAAACAGTTTATATCCATGGCTTATCTTCTGTTTCAGACTGATCTTTTTTGAATCCAAAAAAGCACGGATCACGATCGGAAAATTCTCTATTCCCCACGCCCAGCGCCGTTTCTGTTTGTAGATCAAACTGAACGTCTTTTTAAGGCTCGGTCCTAGAGCTATATCCATGGAGACAGTGGTATATATAGGCTTTACATGATAGTCCCCGTCGTAATGGATGAACGACTTCCAGAATATAGCCGAATCATCGGATACCATGTCTACCGGCCAATAACCGACTTCCTTTAAGGCCTTAAAACTCATACTGTGACTGGAAAAGGTAACCAGCTTCTCAGGGTGTGTTGCTTCAATAAGCTGAAAAAAAGACGTGCCGACATCAATGATCCTGGCAAACCCGGGAGCGTCCCAGATGTTGTTATGATAGACAGGAATGGGTTGATAACTTGAATGCAGCCGGTTCGGCGTAACCATATAATAATAAGTCAGGCAACTGAAATAATTCAGCCCGGCCACTGTGTCGGCATCAAAGCAAGATAAAAGAACATTCTCAAGAGGAATTTTACTTTTCTCCAGATACATCTCAGCTTTTTTAGCCGCATTGGTGGTATTAGCTCCCTTAACCCTGGCCTCGCCGGCTCTGCCGGTCGGATGTTCTGCAATAAGCAGATCCAGGAATTCATCTTTATATTCATGTTTGATAATGTTCATCTCACGTTTAACTTTATCAGAAGCGGTCTCTTCAAGAGCTATAATCACCAGGAACCTTTCCGAAGGGTAATCTCCGTTCTTCAGCGCTCTGATGCCGGGTTCGACCACTTCAAATCCTTCGTGGACGACCGGGACGATAACAACATGATAAATATTGCGGGAAAGTGGCGGCAGATCTCCGGAATTTTTGAGCATGCTAAGCTGACGATTGTGTATGAGTGCCGATACTCTGCTTTGAAGGCCCTTTATCCCTTTGAGGTTATGAGAAAAAGCGCCCCCAGACTTTATCAGGTTGTCAACAGTTTCGATATGCTTCATCCAGTCAGAATTCTTTTCTATTTTCAGGCGCAAATAGGACAGAACAAGAAAAATATTCATATATATCATACGTAAAATCCAGTACAGAAGAAACACAAGCATGGCTACCGAAGCAAAAAGCGGCTTCGCAACTGAAAGCACACACATAGACAGTATTATTGTCCAGCTTACAGCCCCCGGCAAAAACTCTAAAAACCGTTCCAGACGTTCAGGTCTGCCTTTGATCTCATGTCGTGAATATTTGAATTCCATAAATCTACCCGGGTATGATCTCCATTTTCATCAATTTTTTTTCACTGTTAATATAATATAATGAACCAGTCTTCTCAAAATATGATATTTCTGTCCCCGGCCTCACTTTTACTATAAATTCTTTATGCGGGTCCTTATCTGGATCGATCTCTAACAGATATACATTGTCTGCGTCTTTGAACAATATATGGGTTGCGTTGCGTACCCAGAAACACTGAAGGATGTTATCTCCGTCATCATATACTTTATTCACCAGTACCCGATCTTTGAACAGGAGATCTCCCGCCTTAACATTATGATCTGCCGTCCAGATACTGGTTTTTGACCAGAAAGACAATATACTCTGCTTTTCATTGTAATTGACCCCGGATACATTGCCCTCAGAAATACGGTAGGGAGGTATAGTTGTTATCAGATCTCCATTATCTCCATGAAAAAGAAGTATCTGTTTTTTCAATTCTTCAATGGAGTAATATTGCGATTCCGTGAACAGGTCCTTCCCCAGGCGTTCGTCCTCGAATATTTTGCTCTGCTTTTTTTTGTCAGGTGTATACCGCAAAAGAATATTTTCTGTATTCAGAACATATAACCATTTATCTGATAAACCGAACCCTTTAACGTTATCAAAATATTTTGGCTCCACAGAACCGGTTTTTATGTTCAAACGGTTCACATGATCTTTGTGTATGGTGTAAATATGGTCTGGGGCATTATCATTCCATTTGAAGGATTCAGGGTGCTCGGTCACAAGCTCTGTTATATCCGTAAGAGAACGTTCTTTCTCAGCCAGATGAACGGAAAAATATTTTCTGTCCCATAATAATCCGCCGAAAACAACGATCAGCGCGCTGTTCTTTTGAGAAAACAATGAAGCTGTAGCAAAGTCACTGTTTTTCCCGTTCTGAGCAAGTAAGGGAAGCAGTTCTTCCCGTTGCCGGTCAAAAACATTGAGTTCTTCCAGATGAGACCCTTTTTGAACGATCAGGTATCGTGTGCCGGCAAGATCTTTCGAATCCTTAAAACGAGTTTCGGGAAACAGATCGACAGGAACGATCTCATCAGGCAGAAGAATGATATTATTGAACGCCGTTGCTTTGCCGGGGCGGACGGTTATCCTTCGGTTCCACGGGCGGTATCCTTCAAGTCTGACGCTTATCTGATACTCGCCCGGTTGAAGATCGGTAATTGACGCCGGGGTCCTGTATTTGTAATGGCTTTTACCAAGATAAATATGAGCACCAGCAGGAACAGTATCTATATGAACAAGTCCTGTCCGTGAGATCTCTTTTTCTTCGGGCTGAAAAACATATCCGAAAGAATAGAGGAGAACAAGGGGGCATACGATAAGATAGATCAGAACCAACAC
>JAWOER010000169.1:0-4043 GCA_046482655.1 Candidatus Delongbacteria bacterium
CCTGTATCATTATTCATTCCTGCCTGGTATCCATAAAATGTGTTATGGGTGGATGTTGTACTGGCATTGCCTGCCATATAACCGGTGAATGTATTAAAATAACCGGAAGTATTATATTGCCCCGCGAGGTTACCTATGTACAGATTGTAGAGACCGGAATATGTATGTGGATCCCCAACAGTAGTTGAAGCTCCGGCTTTTGACCCGAGAAAAATGTTCTTCGGGCTAAAATCGGTGTATCTTTCACCCAGTTCACCTTCTCTGAGCGTGGTCGCGTCTGTTGTTACCTCCATCACATTAGACTGTCCGGCTTTTATGTTGGTGGAACTGGTGACAGAAAATGACCGAGCGAGTCCCTTTTGCGCATTTTGGTCGATAAAAGCTTTGATTGCTCCCGAACTGATGACCATTAAAGTATCGCCTTCATTAAAGATTCGGAGTCCGTCACTGGCAACATCCAATACTACATTGTCCGAACTGTCCTTTACCTGAAAAAGTGTTTCTGCGCTCAAGCTTAAGAGCATGACTGTTACCAAGAAAAATATGTATTTATTCATGAGTTCCTCCTCAAATCCAAATAATTTTTATCATAACTAATATAATATAGCGCTTTGTGAAAAACTGTGATATGTATTACAATTTTTCATCTTTTTTTATTTTTTTTAATAGAGCTTCGCCCTTTTCAATATATTCGCCGAATCCTATATCTTTGGCGTTCCTAAGACCCTTTTGGCAATATTCTTCTGCCTTTTTACGATCGCATATTTGAAAATAAAGATCGGCGAGTTCTGTCATACCCTCTGCAATAAGATGCTTATATTCAAACCTTTCCGATATTTCTATTGCGTCTAAAAACTCTTTTTCCGATCTCTGATAATCATTCTGCATCTTATACACATGCCCGATATTTATTGTTGAATTGGCTATTGAAAGATTATCTTTTAAGCCGCGACTTATAGTTCTGCTCTTTTTAAAATATTTTAATGCTTTTGAGTAATTCGACCTGTCCTTGTAAAGATATCCGATATTGTTTAGAGCGGATGCCACCTCATTGATCTTGCCAAGCTCATTACTAATATTAAGTTTTTCTTCATAAAATGTCTTTGCAGTTATAAGATCGCCTTTTAAGTGATATATTACACCTATATTTCCGATAACGGCGGCTTTTTCCATCTTAAGGTTGTGTTTTTCACATATTTCTAATTGTTGATGGTAATATTTGAGTGCTTTTTCGAAATCCCCGCTGTAATCATACACAACACCTATATCGCCATAAGCCATTGATATCATTTTGGCCCTCTGGACGGGTTTTTTCACTTTTTTTGCATGCGTTAATCCTTTATTGTAGAATTCAAGAGCCTTATCAAAATTACCGGTGGCCATAAAATTTTTACCCATAGCAAGATTTACAACTGTAAGTCTTGCATTATCTTCTAACTTTTCGAGAATGACCCTGGATGTATTCAGATTTGAGTTGGCTTCTTCTGTTTTACCCTGATAGGATAAAAGATTTGCATGGTCGATCTTGATCAGAGCCCTAAGAAGGTCGTTTTTGGTCGATCCGTACAATTTGAGCAGTTCGTCAATTATTGTTGAGCCTGTATTCATATCCTGAAATATTGCAAAGTGGAAATGGAACCGCAATAGGCAGACTTCGATCAATTGATCAATGTATCTCTTCCCCTCCTTTGTCAGTTCTGACTCTCCCAACTCATTTTTATATTTTGATAAAAAAAGTTCTGTCCATCTGTCAAAATGTTCAGATGCAGCCTTGTTCTGGTAGGCATCCCTGAGTTTATAACCTGCTTTTTTATGATATTTGAGTGCTTTTTCTATATTTTCTGCATTGTCAAAGTGGAAAGCAAGGGTAGAATAATACCTGTCAATCTCTTTCTTAAATAAGTTCTCTATAGATTTTCCCGTAAGATCGTGGATCTTCCTCAATGTCTTTTTTAGCTGCATCTGATAGATAACATCCCGCATTACGGACATTTTGAAAAGATAGGTAAATTCATTGAAAAGTATCCATATATCTTCGGACTCAAGCATTTTGAAGTATTTATTCAAAGAACCGTATTTATTCTTGAACAAGTCTGTAAGGATAGAGATCATTATCTCGTTTCCCTGTACAGAAGCTGTTTTAAGAATCTCTTTGAGCTCGGCAGAAAGCTTGTCCACTCTTGCAATAACGATCTGCTCCAGCCCGCTCGGGATCTCTTTCTCCGAAATAATATTAAATTTTTTATCAAGGATACTGTTGTCTTCGAGAAAGTGTATGATCTGTTCTGCAAAAAAGGGATTTTTTGCACTTTTTTGTTTGATCAGTCTAAAAGTTTTTGCAGGAATCTTATTAGTTTTAAGTCTGTCTTCAACCAGTTCCCCGAGATCTGCCATACTCAATTCTTTTAGTTTTAACCGCTTTTGTTTTACAAGCCCGAAATCAAAACGATCACCGTTATCTTTATAGCGGCAGTTAAAAATAAAAGCCGTCGGATCTCTTTTTGTCTCAAAGGCGAGCCTTTGAAAAAATTCTAAAGAATATTGATCTATAAAGGCGGCGTTATCTATTTCAAATACAACAGGCGATCTTTCGATGACAGCTTTAAAAAAAGCAAGCAGTGCCAGGATAATATTATTTTGCCTTTCGACAGAATCCTGTGAGAGTATAATGCTTTTGTCCACAGGCAGATCCAGAAAAAAAGCAAGGTATTCTCTATGCTCCTTTAGTTCGTACTTGAGTTCCGAAAAGAATTTGGCCAAATTCTTTTCGGGCCGATCACCGTCTTTAAGATCAAAATATCTTTTAAAAAAGTATTTAAGGGGATTGTAGGGGTCCTTTATTACATCGTCACAAACAAAATATAACCATTCGATCTTTTTTTTATCTGTATCTTTTGAATTTAAAATCTCCCGTCTTATCTGATTTACTAACCTTGATTTTCCAATACCCGCTTCACCGTCTATATATAGTGTACCGGCATCTTTTTTAATAAACAAAGGATCTAAGAATTTTTTTATCCGACGCTTTTGTCTTTTTCGGCCTACGAATCCGCCTTTAAAAAAAATATCTTTCAGGTCAATTTTTCGTATGAGTCTGTATGTGGGAATAAGTCCTTTTCTTCCTTTGTATTGAATGTCATCGATATGCTCTGCCACAAAATTTTTTTCACGCGCAAGCTCCTGATCGATAAATATCTGCCCCCAGTCCGCTTTCATCATGAACCTTGCACTCTGGTTGACCGTATTGCCCAGACATGTGAATTCATTTCTTAAGTCAGATCCGTTAAAGCCGCAATAGACCACTCCTTTGGCAAGTCCGGCACGGAGTTTGAAATCACCGGCAGCAAACTCAAGTATCTTTAGAATAAGAGAAAGTGCCCGGAACGAATTGTTTTCGAATGATACCGGTGCACCAAAGAACAATAAGATATTACCTCCCTTATCTCCAAAATCTATAACAGGATGCGAAGATCCATAATCATCTTTGAGCTTGTAAATATACTCCATAAGTTCTTGCAGATCGACATTGCCTTCAAAAGATATAAAAACCGAAATAATATTTCTGAATTCTCCCACAGGAAATTCGGATTCAGGCCTGCCTGCCAGTGTATGAATGAGTTCTTTTTCAGATCTTTTTGTTTTGTAGGTCTCAGTCTCTGGTTTTAAGGGTTTTACTTTATCGACCCTATAAAAAACATGACCGGAAATTGAATTTGTTTTACTGCTTTTTATATATGTTTTAAGAAATTTGAAAGCACTGCCGGATATCCAGACATCACCTTTTTCCGCATTGTGTTCGGCCATTGCGCAAAGATCGACTGCCGGACCGCTGAAATAATATGATTTTTCTGTGCAGGAGCCGACAATTCCCGAATAACAGTGCCCGAATCCGATTCCGACCTTGACACCGAATTCAAAAACACCGAATTTGGACCTGTATATCCTGTTTTGTTCAAAGAATCTGCTCGTAATTAGGGCAGTGTTTAAAACATTTACTGCTGTCTGTTCCTTACTACGCCGCAGTTCAAAAAGTGCACTGAAAG